>WFWT01000139.1 GCA_015490995.1 Anaerolineae bacterium
CCCCGTACGGCCAACGTGTCATGGACAACGTTCTGTCCGTCAATCAAGGCGCTGAGCTTGGTCGCTAGGGTGCACTGTATTATACTAAACCACAACTATATATTGACAGTGAAATGGCACGTTAATTGCAAAGAGGCACGATCACGTGACGGCTCAAATACCTGAGAGACTGATCTACGAGGGCGAAGAATTCCCTATGACCTTTTGCCCTCCTCTGCCCAAACAGGACCCACGTATCCAAGAACGCAGTGCCGAGGAACTGCAAGATTGTGATCCCATTGTCCGTTCTACCGCGTGCTGGCGAGGGTACATCGCTACCTGGGAAGTTAGAGATGGAAGGTTTTACTTGGTAGACATTACCGGAAGGTACAAGCTTGTCACCGAAACCCCGATTTTCGCTGATTGGTTTAGCGGTGTGCTTCGCATCCCCAAGGGCGACATCTTGTACTATGCTCACATGGGATTTGCCACCGTCTATGAGCAGGAAATGCACATAAGAATCGAGAGAGGTGTTGTCGTGGAGACGAGGGTTGTGGACAACCGCGGACGGGACATCCCCTCTTCTGTGCGGGAATGGGGTGATGTGTTTTAAGCCGTAATGCTACTTCGACATCGCGGAGGACACGTCCGTGAGTTACGTCGTCATCGTGTGCGACATGTTTCACTTCGCCAGTGACCCTGAACATGAAATCGAGGTCCCAGGCTTTCCCACCAGGGAAGTGGCCATCGAATATGCCCGCCGTCGAGTGCGCAGTTCCCTGGAAGAATTGCGTAAACCGGGTCAAAGCCCAGAGGAACTTCGTCGTCTGTGGTACATCTTTGGCGAGGATTGTCGCGTTGTGGGGCCGGAAGGCGTGGTCTATCGAGCCTTCTCGGAACTGGAGCACTTCATCCATCACCCGGCCAGGGGGGAGGAATCCGACTACAACGCGCTGTACGAGTCCCTCCTGCCCGTGGATTTCGCGCTTACATGTGAGTGGATGGCCGGGGCGGTGCCACCTCCCTACCACTACGAGTACCGCCTCGTGCTGCGCCGATATGAACCGCCCTCTAATGTAGAAGCAGGGTTGTATCCCCCTATGCAAGGGGAGATTACCTTCTGGCCGGATTATCCGAGAGCCCACGTGCCCGCGTGGAAAGAAACTTTTTCGGTGGGAACGCGCGCCTGCCTGCACGTGTATGCTTTGCTTAAGGACGGTGATCTCCTACATGATAGGTCTTCTCAACAGGAAGGGAGGGTGGCCATTGGCGGCGAAATCGCGACCTTGGAGGTGACTGCCGAGGGTCAAACATGGCGCATTTGTTCCACCGCCCTTCCTCCAGAACAGCACGCCTTCCTGCTGGAAAGGGTCATGCCCGCGGTGAGGAAGATGGTACCGGATCCTGTGTGGGAACGTCTGGAAACCCGACGAGAGGCGTATCACCGGGGGACAGAATCAAGCCCGTGACTATGTCTTTCATGTCCATGTGTTGTCATAGGTCCTGCCGGGTTCGTTCTTCCCACCATTGACACAACACATACCACACAAAGAGAGGCAATACTCGTTGCCGTCGCCAGCGCCACGGTTCTCGTATGAGACGCCATAGCCATTCCAGGCCCAGCTGTTGAAGCCATCGAGGCGCCCGTTTTTGCGTGCCCGCGATGAAATCCAGCGCGCCGCCTACGCCCATGGCCACCCTCACTTCCAGCCACGACCAGTTGCGGGCAATCCACCATTCCTGTTTGGGCGCGCCGTAGGCGACAAAGAGAATATCCGCCCTCGCAGCGTTAATGCGGGCCACTTGTTCGCGGTCGAAGGCTGGGGAGGGATCACCGGCTTCCGCGCCCACAATTTGAAGTCCCGGATATTGTTCGGTCAACACCTGTGCAGCTTTTTGGGCAACGCCCGGCGCGGCGCCCAGAAGGTAAACCCGCCATCCGTGACGAGCAGCCATTTCCGCCAAGCGAGGTACACCATCAGAACCCGTGACCCGCTCTGGAACGGGATGCCCCAATATGCGGGAAGCCCAGAGGACACCGATACCGTCGGGCCAGGCCATGAGCGCTCGGTTGAGGATGGCCCGATAACCAGGATTTCGGTGGGCGTGCATGATGATCTCCGGGTTGACGGTGACAATGTATCCCCGTCGGCCACTCTGTAATACATGTTGGGTGGTCGCAAGGGCCTCCTCAAAGGTTAAGCGATGAACTTTGACACCGAGGATAGTTACCGAAGGCAGGGCAGAGCGGCAGGTTCCTGGTTTTGGAGAGGGTACAGCCACCTTGGGGGGCGAGAGGGTTTCCAGAATGTCCAGCACCTGGGTGGCTGCTCGTTCCCATGAAAACCGTTGCACGTTTTGATATCCCTGTTGGACAAGCCGACGACGCAAGGCGGGATCGGTGATAAGGCGTTCCAGTGCCCGTGCGAGGGACTCTTCGTCCGTGGGATCAACGAGCAGCGCGCCGTCACCGGCCACCTCGGGCAAACTGGAACGATTGGACGTGAGCACCGGTACCCCCAGAGCCTGGGCTTCCACCACGGGAAAGCCGAATCCTTCGTGTAGGGAAGGGTATACTAGGGCCAAGGCACCTTGCAGCAGTGGAGGCAGATCCGCGTCCGGAACATACCCTAGCAAGCGCACCCGCTCTCGAAGGTCGTCTTCCCGTGCGCGTTGAAGGATAGGATCGGAAAGCCAGCCCGGTTTACCGGCAAGGACTAGCAACGGAGGTGGCAAAGGTTGGGGGGCTTCGGTGATCACCGGCACATGGTGTACACGCGCGAACGCGTTGAGGAGACGAAGGAGGTTCTTGCGTGGGTGAAGGGTTCCCACAAAAAGAAGATACGGTCGGGTTAGGCCGTATCGATGGCGTACTTGTAAGATTTGCTCGGTAGTTGGGGTAGAGGCAACCGTCGACGGGAGGCCTGGGTAAACCACGGATATACGGTCTGGGGAAGCTCCGTACCAGCGTTGCAAGTCTTCGGCCGTGGCGCGGGAATCCACAAAGATGTGTTGGGCGCGCCGTACGTTGTGGCGGGTGCTCCATTGCAAATACCAGCGTTGTCGTCGGGGATGTGCGTGGGGGAAGTATTCGTACCCCAGATCGTGCACGGTTACTGCTATAGGCAGGGCAGGAGGGGGCCACAGGGGGATCACATGTGCCGGGATGAAGAGCACATCCGGTGGCTCGCGCCATAACGTCTGGGCCAGGCCAATGTGGGTCCACAGTCGGGGCACCCGAATGGTTCGAACCTGCACGTGGGAGGGCCAAGCATCATAGCCGAACCATGTAGGGTGTAGCTCAGCACCCGTGTACAAACGGAGTTTATGCCCTCGCGCGGCGGCCAGAGGGATGAGATGCTGGATCAGGTGGAGACTGTATGTTTCTGTGCCTGTCCGTGCTGTCGGACGTATTCGACTTGCATCTATTCCGATGCATGCCATCCGTTCACTTTCCTGGCTAGGAGGTTGTCCCGTTGATCTCCGGAAGAATGCGCGGGTATTATAAGCGTAGCGTGAGGAATACTATAATCTCCCCCTGCCTGTCGGCCATGGCGATCGCCAACATCAACATCGCCAATCGCCGGTGTCGGATGTCTATGTTAACGGGGTGGGGGATGAGGGAGAGGACGAGATAGAGGGGGAGGAGGGTGCAGATGCCGGAGGACTACATGGCCATGGCGTTGCGACTGGCTGAACAGGCCCGTGGGCGAACCAGCCCCAACCCTATAGTGGGCGCGGTGGTGGTGAAGGATGGCCAAGTAGTGGGGCGCGGCTTTCATCCCCGGGCCGGCGCGCCTCACGCGGAGATATTCGCATTGCGGGAGGCAGGAGAACGGGCCCGCGGGGCTACCTTGTACGTTACCCTGGAACCGTGTAGCCATTATGGTCGAACCCCTCCATGTGTGGATGCTATTATTGCGGCCGGGATCAGCGAGGTGCACATGGCCATGATCGACCCGAACCCCCGGGTAGCCGGTGAAGGTAAGCGTCGGTTGGAGGCAGCCGGTATCCGGGTAGTGGTGGGTGAGCGGGAAGCGGAAGCGCGAGCCCTGAATGAGACCTACATTCACTGGATCACCACCTGTCGGCCGTTTGTGATTGCCAAGTTCGCCATGAGCCTGGATGGTAAGATCGCGACCTGCACAGGACATGCTCGTTGGATCACCGGCCCTGCGGCCCGGCGTCGGGTCCATGAGCTGCGGGATATGGTGGATGCCATCTTGGTGGGGGTGAACACGGTTATTATGGACGACCCGCAACTGACCACCCGCCTGGACAAGCCGGATGTGCGTCATCCGCTGCGGGTGATCTTGGATACGCGAGGCCGTATCCCCATGACGGCCCGTGTAGTTGACCCATCTTTGCCGGGTCATACGGTAGTGGCAACCACATCGGCCATGCCTGCCTCCCTTCAGAAAGCACTGCGCGCGCGAGGGGTAGAAGTTTGGGAGATGCCGGCAGAATCTTTTGGTGTGAGCATTGAGGCCGTGCTTGCCCGCCTGGGTGAACGGGAGGTTACCAGTCTGCTGGTGGAGGGGGGGAGTAAAGTGCTGGGCCGTTTCTTCGCAGGCGGCTGGGTCAATAAGGTGGTAGCCTTCATCGCTCCTCTCATTATCGGAGGGCAGGCGGCTCCTTCACCCGTGGGTGACCCGGGTGTACGCCGGGTGGAGGAAGCCTGGCGTCTCGAGCAAGTCCAGGTGGAGAGGGTGGATGGAGACATAATGATCACGGGATATCCCGCAAGCCGATCCGGTTGAGCGTGTGTCGGGAACAACGTGAGTGGATAAGGAGGCCTTTCTCATGCCGGAAATACCTGCAACATGGTATCGTGCCGGTGAGGCGTTTATTCAGTGGGTGCAGTCCTACCGCCATCCGGTGCCGGATGCGGTGTTTGCGCTGGCCAGCTTTCTAGGGGAGGAGGTGTTTTTTCTGCTGTTTCTGCCCGTGATTTACTGGAGTGTGCAGCCTGCATTGGGCCGGTGGTTGGCTTACGCGCTGCTTGCCGGGGCATATGTGAACAGCACGCTGAAGTACATGTTTCTCACTCCGCGGCCTCCGGAAACTTATTGGCATCACGTGTTGCGCCCCGAGAGCCCTGGCTTTCCCAGCGGCCACGCGCAGGTAGGCGTAATGGTGTGGGGCACACTGGCAGCGTACTATCGTCGATGGCCGGTAGTTTTGGGGGCAGTGGTGTTGATAGCGTTGGTGGCCTTCTCACGCATTTACAACGGAGTCCATTACCCCCATGATGTGCTGGGGGGACTGTTGTTCGGTCTGGTGGGACTGGGCGTACTTCTCAAGATAGGGCCTGTGGTGGCCCAGCGGGCAAATACATATCCTTTAGGACGGCTGATAGTATTACTGTCGGCGCTCGTTTTGATGTTGCTTGTCCTTCATCCAGTCCAAGGGGGGCAGTGGCCGGCACCGGCTGCAGTGACCACGGCGGCTACCGCTTGGGGGATGTCGGTGGGGTTTGTGCTGGAGCAACGGTACGTGCGTTTTAACGTACGTGCGTCTTTCCGCCATCGCGCTCTGCGCACAGTGGTCGGCTTGGTGGTGATCGCGGGGGTGTACGTGGGCTTACGCTTCCTGACCCCGGAAGGCCTTTACACGGTAGGTCGTTTTGTCCGATACGCGCTGATTGGCCTGTTGGTTGCTTGGGGGTTGCCTTGGTTCTTTGTGCGTGTGGGCTGGGCTGGACGAGAGATGTAAGTGCCTTTAGGGGTGGCCTTCTATGAGACAGCTGTTTCGTCTAAGTCCGGAGGAGAGGTAGCTGCGCGTTCCTGCAATGCCTGACGGGCAGCCTTATCCACGCGTTCGTTGTCCTTATGGCCGGCGTGGCCTTCTATCCAGTGCCAGTGTACGTCATGACGCTGTACTTCCTGCCATAAGGCTTCCCACAGATCGCGGTTTTTCACCGGTTGTCGGTTGCGTGTGCGCCAACCTTGCCGGATCCATCGGGGCAACCACTCTGTGATCCCACGACGCAGATATTGAGAGTCCGTGTAGAGGTCCACACGGCATGGACGCCGCAACGCGCGCAAGGCTTCTAGCGCCGCTCGCAGTTCCATACGGTTATTGGTAGTCATACACGCCGCGCCGGAAAGGAGTTTTTCGTGCTGGCCATACCGTAACAGGGCTGCCCAGCCGCCCGGCCCGGGATTTCCGCTGCACGCGCCGTCGGTATAGATTGTCACGTGGGGGGGATGGTCAGGTTGTCCCATTGCCTCGCCGCGAGTACCATGAGGGTAATATCTCTGTCCTGAGCGCTACCATATATTCCGGAGAAAGCGTACCTTAGAAAAAGGTTTCCGGCAACTTTGCACGATGGTCGGTGGGATGCTCCGACCCTTCCCCGCACCGGCTGCCTGTCATCCGTATCAAGCACAGCTCTTCTCCCGGCGACGGTGAAACTCGACCCGGGGGCGAAGCGTCTGAACGGTACCGGTAGCTCCGGAGAGGCCATCGTGTCGTCGGCGGGTGGAGGACGCGCTGGGTGGTAGGGGAGTGTGTGCATGCGATATAAGCTGATCTTGCTTTTAGGTGTGGGCTTGGTGCTTGTTCTGCTGGGTGCGGGGCTGTGGGGCTATGGCCGACGTGGGACTTCTTCGCCTTCGGTGGCAACCCCGAGTGTGACGCTGAGCGTTCCCGACCGTGTATCCCCCTTATCCCCTTCCTCTCCACGATTTACCCCGACCCCTACACCGACCCCGTCCGCCACACCTACCCCGACGCCGACTTGGACGCCCACTTGGACACCAACACCCACACCGGTACTGCAGGTGCGAGATTGGTTGTGGTTGCAGGAGGACGGTGCAACTACAGCCGCGTTGAGGGCTGCGGCGCAGAACGCCGCGGGAGAGGAAAGGATCCACCTTCAAGTATTGCTGGCACAGACATTGCGCCGTCAAGGCAGGGTGCAAGGGGCGATAGACATTATCACTGCCCTCATGGCCGATAGCGCGACACCGGCCACGATCAGACCATTCCTCATCCTAGAGCAGGCGCGTCTGTTAAGGGCCCAAGGTCGTTATTCGGAAGCTGTAGGTACGTTGGAGACATGGCTTTCTTCGGCTACCGGAGTGCTGGTGGGGCGGGGATATTATGAACTGGCGCGCCTTTATCGGGATCAAGGCATGGTGGACAAAGCCATCGATGCGTATCGTCGTGCGGTGCAACACGCCGGTGAAGTGGAGCGACGGATGTGGCGATACGAACTGGCCGCGTACTTGGCAGCCGAAGGGAGGGTGACCGACGCGCTGGCAGCTTACATGGCACTCGCGGACGAAACCCAAGATCCGGCTGCACGCGCCCAAACGTTGCTCACGGTGGGACGCCTCCAACTACAGTTAGGGAACACCGCAGCCGCAATGGAGGTATTTCGTCAGGTGCTGGAACTGGCTGCCAACACCCGTCAGGGACGGCAACCGGCGCAAATTAATCGTCGGGCAGTATCTGCAGCGTACGATGCATTACGCGGCCTGCTGGCCAACGGGCAGGCTGTTGACGACTATACTCGGGGCGTGATAGACGTGGAGGCCGGCGCGTACGCGGTCGCCGTGCAGGTGCTTGTCCGGTATTTGGACACAGTCGAGCCTCATTTTGGGGACGCGCATGCCTACCTGGCGCGAGCACTGGAAGGCACCGGCAACGCTCTGGCCGCCGTTGAGCAGTGGGAGACGTTGATCGCTACCCATCCGGAATGTCCTTGTTGGGGGGACGCGTGGTTCAACTTGGCGCGGTTATACCGTAGACAGGGCAACCGGGCACAGGCGTACCAGGTGTTGCAACGGCTGATTCGTCACCCGCGCGCGTCCCAGGCCTTACGGGCCCGTGCGCGTTTGCAGGCCGCGGACGACCTCGTCGCGTTGGGTGAGGAGGACACTGCGCTGCCGGAATATGTCCGACTGGCTCAAGAACCTGTTTCGCCCAACATCCGCTACCGAGCAGCCCTTACCGCGGCTGTGCTGGCATATCCTGTCCGCGCGGACATAGGGCTCACCGCAGTGCGCGTGGCCTTAGCCCAAGATCCACCTCCTGTCTGGGCCGATCCGCTGCGTTACTGGGAGGGGCGGCTTCTCTTGGCGCAAGGACGGCAGGCAGAGGCAGTAATGGTATGGCGGGAATTAGCCACCAGACGTCCCCTCTCCTACTACGCCTTTCGGGCTGCGGAACAGTTGCAGGAGCTGGGGGTCGATCCAGGGCCGTGGTGGACCGGGCAGGTGCCTGACGCCGGAGCAGGGGTGTTGCCCGTGCCCTCGCGCGCTGTGGAGGTCTTCTTACAACAGTATACCCTGTCCCCCGCGGTACGGATGGCATTGCAACGTGGGGCCGCTTACGCGACGGTGGGCCTGCCGGTGACGGCGGATCGGTACTTCCGACAGGCCATTGCGGCTATAGCTGAGCCAGACGTTTTGCTTGCGCTGGGTGAAACTTTTATCGGGATGGGAATGCCACACTTAGGCGTTCAAGTGGGGGTGCGCTTCCTGCAGGTGACCGGCATCTCCCTCAACGAGGCTCCACCGCAACTTTGGCCCCTGTTGTACCCGACACCGGCCCGCAGGTTTGTGGAGCAGGTGGCTGCAGCCTATGACGTGGATCCGGCCCTTCTATTTGCCATGATGCGTCAGGAGAGCCGGTTCCTGCCTTGGGCGACCAGTCCAGCTCAAGCTCAGGGCGTCATGCAGCTCATTCCCGACACGGCCCGATACGTTGCCCGGCAAATGGGCGTGCCGGCCGCGGCGGAGGAGCTTTACCGGCCGGTGTGGAATATCCCCATGGGTGTGTTCTACTTTGCCGACGCGCTGCGGCGCTTTGGTGGTCAGGTACCCGTGGCTCTTGCCGTGTACAATGCCGGACCGGGAAACGCTGCGCGGTGGGTTCAACGATGGGGGGAGGACTTGGATGTGTTCCTGGAGCGCATTCCCTTCCTGGAAACCCGCACATATCTGCGGGAGGTGCTGCGTCAAGCTGCGGTGTACCGCGCACTGTACTATTGCCCACGACCAACGTGCTGACCTGTGCAAGGTGATAGATGTCCCATCCCGCGCGAGGATTTGACAGGAGGCCGCGGTTGACGCATGCTCCCTGCACGTCGGTAGGTGTAGCAACCTCCGAGGCAAGAAAGATCTTGTGGGAGAACAAACAGGAGGCTGATGAAGGTTTGGGAACGACTTCACCGGTGGGACGCGAGGCTCACCGCGAAAGTTCACATCCCGGTGGGACATCCGCTGCGCCGGGGTGTGGTGGTGGGCGCGCATCTAGGCGATGGTCCCCTGTGGGTTGGGTTATGGGCGCTGGGCTGGTGGTACTGGTGGGACATTCCGCGCCTTCAGCGGGGGATTCTCCTGTGGGTCTTTAGCGCGGCTTTAGCCGCGGTGATCACTTACGCCATCAAGTTTACGGTAAAGCGACCACGGCCGCGACAGCTGGCAGGGTTTTATTCTCAGCGATATGACGCGCACGCGTTTCCGTCCGGACATGCCACACGGATGGGTACCGTCGCTCTGTGGGGAAGTATGCTTTTCCCGCAGTGGCAACCGGTGTTCTGGGGGATTAGTGTGTGGTGTGTGGTGAGCCGGGTGGCCCTGGGTGTGCATTATGTGGGCGACGTGGTGGGGGGCTTCCTTATCGGTCTCCTCGTTTCATTAGGACTGTTCGCAATGGTCGGGATCTAAAGGGAGGGTGTGGCAGGAACGTAAATATGTGCCACACCCTCCCGCTTGGTGACCCTTTAGTGTACCACCAGGACCGGACAGGTGGCCATGCGTACCACCCGTTCGCTCACACTGCCCAGGACGAGTCCCCGAATTGCGCCCAGCCCGCGTGAGCCCACAATAATGAGATCTGCTTCACGGGCCTCAGCCACCGTCAGGATAGCCCGGGGGGCAGGCCCTTCCAGTACTTCCATTTCCACGTCCACTCCTGCTCTCTGCATGGCATCCGCGTACGGCTTGAGGAGTTCCCGTCCTCGCTCCACCTCGGCGCCGGCTAGGCGGTAGAATTGTTCGTCACCCAGCACGGTGGGAATGGGTGGGTACGCGTGCACGAGGTAAACCTTAGCGTTATGTTGCTGGGCCAGGTGGGCGGCATACGCAACTACTCGGGCGGAGTGTGGGGACCCATCGATCGCGGCTACGATAGTCTTAAACCGGACGGTGGGAATGTCCAGGGAGCGGACTGCCGGCGTTTCGGCCGGTTCACTCCCTCGTGAGGCCGGCGTGTCTTCTGGCAGCGGTCGAAAGCGGAACCGGGGACAGCGATGCCCACGGATAGCGCTTTCCATGACATAAGGCTCGCCGAGCATACACCCGGTGCCCGTGTAGTATTGACAATTGGCGCATACCCGCAGATGCCACCCGCAGTTAGGGCATCGGTCGTCCGGTTCCGGGGACAGGTTGCTGATAGGGTAACCGCAGTGGTGACACGTGTATTTGGCCATGGTATGCTCCTCATCAGGTGTGCAGCTGATGCGGTGTTTCCGCGGCGCCGAAGAGGAGGCACTCCCTGGCGCCGCGGGGCATGCCAACTATGATCGTATTTCCCGAAGGCGTTTGCGGGCTTCCAGCGCGCGCAGCTCGGCCTTTTTGCGGGCCAATTGGGCCTGTAACTGGGCGTCATGCGCGACCCGCTGCGCCCGCTCTTGGATTTCCGCCAGCTCCTCTCGAACCCGTTCCAACATGGATTCGAGGTTCTCCCGGCCTTCGCTCAGGCGTTTTTCGACTTCCGCGCTGACTTCGGCCTGAAGTTCCAGTGCCTTCTCCTGTACTCGCTCACTTACTTGGTGAGCTTTGTCCAGGGTGACGGTTTGTAGTTCAATGGCCTGTTCCCGCAACGTGCGAGCCCGTTCCTCCAGTTCTCGGCGCAGCCGTTCATCTCGTTGGAAGAGCCACGCCGCTGCAGCCGCGCCGATGGCTATACCGGCCAACATGAACCACAATCGATGGGTGCGTCCACTCATTTCTCACCTCCTCCTTGGCCTTTGCGTGAACCAGCGACAAGGTGGTTACCGGGCCTTTCGATGGGTTTAATAACGCAACAGAGCTCCGATTAACCCGCGCTCGCGAAAGACATCCTTCATCGGACCGCGTAAGATTTCCACCGTCCCGCCGGTGCTCAACACCTTTTGCATGGCCAGGTCCACGACGTCCTCTACCTCTGTTAGGATTCCCCCGCAATACGGACAGCTCTCGGGCGGTTTTTCCAGGATATCCGCCACCAACCCGGCGCACTGGGAGCATTCCCAACCGGGGTGCTCCAGTCCCTCTGGGACTACCAGAAGCGCTACCCGCTGCTGTTGGACGGCCATTAACACATCCGCGTAGCCGAGAACGCCGTTTTGGCCCTTCTCCGCGGCGGTAATAACCTGGTCCACCCGTTCTGCCTCGATTTGGCGTTCGATTTCCTGGGCTAGGGCCCTGACCTTGTCCCGGATGACGTTTAGGTTGTCTGTGATGCTGGCCGGCAATTCGCCGGCGATGCGTTGTTGGAGGGCTTTGGGAAGGTAATCCCGTACTTGGGCAACGTTCTCTTCCGTGCCCATAAGGACAATGCGTTGCCAGTTATCCCGTTCGGCTAGGCGGGCAGCCACTTCGGCCACGGAACGGAAGTGGTGCATCGCGTGGTCGTCCACGTGACGCTGATAGCGGGCCTGGGACCACCCGCCGGCTTTGTGCCGATTAGGCACGTAATCGTGCAGTGCGAAGGAGTATTCTGCAATTTCGCCCAGGTAAAACAGGAAAAAGCGCGCCTCTTCTCGAGTGGTAAGCACCACACCAAACCGTTCGTATTCATCCATTACTGTCAACAGCGGACGTAGGTACGGTCGGTCGTCCCATACCAGCCGGGTGCGGATGCGCACTGGAATCCGGTACACGCGCCACAAGTTAGCCGGTTCACCGGTAAAGATCACCAGGCTGCGGCCGGGTTCTTTGAGCTCGTACATCAAGTAACGTTCAATGCGGGCCAGTTCGTTCTCAAACGCGCGGCGCTCCTGCTTGTCCGTGATCCGCTCGTACCATGTCCGTGCCATGTCCTTCAGCTTTAAGCGGACCTTGCCTGTGGCCACCTGTTCTGGGGAGATGTCCAGGTAAGCGCTGAGAATGCCTCGCGTGGGCAGTGTCAGCTCAGTCAGGGGTTCTAATTCGTCCGGCTTAAGGAAATCAAACCCACGTTCGTCGTCACCGATGAGTTCAAGCCGGATGGAGTCCAGGTCGACGCTCATAATCTCTCCTCCTCCTCACGTGTTGTGTACGGTATTGGATTAAGTGGGTCTATCCGGTGCGGTGGACGTAGGGTTACCATGTCCCTCGGCTGCCTGTGGCCGGGCCGCCGTTAATTGGGCCCGCAACGCGTCCCGTGCTTGGATCAGGTGTTGTTTGACAGTTGCTGTATCCCATCCATAGATACGGGCGATCTCGTCTTCCCGTAGGCCCTCCAGGGCGTGGAGGACGAACACCTCCCGGGTCCTGGGGGGCAGGGTGGCCAGAGCTTGTTGCAGGGGATGGCTGAGTTCTGCCAGTTCCAACCATTCTTCGGGCGATCGTGCAGCAGGGTCGGACAACAGGTCCTCCCAAGTGACCACGTCGTCCGGGGTGTAAAACTCGTAAATTTCGGTGTCCAAGTCCAGGGTGCTGACATCCTCCTGGGAAACCAATTCTTCCAAGGGGATGTCGTCGGAGGGCCGTTCGCGGGCTGCCTTCAGGTACTGGCGTAGACGCCGTAGGGCGAGTTGCAAGAGCCAGGGTCGTAAGGAACCTTGCGGTCGGTTCTCCCAGGCAGAGAGCGCGGTGGCGATGACGTCGTCCACCACATCCTCCGGCCGGACGGCCTCGGCGGGTAGGAGGCCCAACCCTTCGTAGTACTCGATTTCTCGCCGGACGAAGGTGTGCAGGTGGTGCAGGTAAGGTTCCAGCGCGGCTTTTGGTTCCGGCATGGGGGACGACGGTTCACGCAGGGTGATCATGGTCCGCCTCCCGCACTTTGAGCGCGTTAATCACCTTGCGAACGCCGGGCACGCGCTGGGCAATGGCCTCAGCCCGCCGACGGTCTTCTTCGGAGGAGACATACCCCCACAGGGTGACCGCGCCGGCTACCACGTTGACCTGAATGCCGGGGAAATCATCCTCCAGGCTTGGTTCTTGCTCTAGGGCAGCGGCTACCGCGCGCTCCAATTCCTCGTCTGCCAGCAGTTCGTTGCGAACTTGCCGCACGCCCGGCACTTCCTGGGCTACGGCGGTGGCCATGTGTTTGAGGGTACGGGTGGGCACCCACCCTCGCAGTACAACGTCGTGATTTTCCACGTGCACCGCGATGGGCAACACCAGCTCTCGAAACGGCGGGTACGCGTGGTTCAGCGCGTGATAGACTCGTTCCCGCAGTTCTTCCGCTTCTTCAGGTGAGAGTGTGGGCTGCCGGTGTTCGTTCATGTTCCCCCCCTCCTCGTCATGTCCACGGTCCGCGTCGGAGCCGCGCCTGGCGAGGTCGGGTTCGTCTAAAGGTCACCACCGCATTCGGTCATAATCGTAGACAAAGTAGTACGGCGGTCGTCGTTCTCGGAAGATAGGGCCGAGGATCAGGCCGGCTACAAAGCCGCCGATGTGTGCCCACCAGGCGACGCCTCCCACTTGCAAGGCACCGGTAGCCAACGCAAGCAGACCGTTTAGGTACTGGCTCAGGAACCAGTAGCCTAGGGCGATCATTGCCGGAATCTCCACCAGTGTGAAGTAGAAGAAGATAGGCACCCCAAGCACGACCCGGCTGGTGGGAAAGAAGATCATGTACGCGCCCAACACGCCTGATATGGCACCACTGGCCCCAATGCTGGGAATGGTGGACGTGGGCGTCATGAAGGCCTGGGCCAGGGCGGCCAACACGCCCGAAAGCAAGTAGAACACAAGATACCGCAAATGGCCCATCTGATCTTCAACGTTGTCCCCGAAGATCCACAGGTACACCATGTTGCCGATAATGTGGTACCAGCCCCCGTGCAAAAACTGGCTTGTGATCAGGGTAAGCAGCACCTCCGGTTGTTCGGTCCAGCGCCACAAACGTGCCGGGATAACCCCATATCGCTCGAAGAGGACGCGGACTTCTGGACCGTATCGTAGTTCGATGAGGAAGATAAAAACGTTGATCGCGATCAGGGTGTAAGTGACCCAGGGAAACCGTCGGCGAGGGACCGAATCGCCCAGCGGTATCATGACAGGAATCCTCCTGTGGACGGTTTAGAACCTGGCTGTCGGCGACCGGTGTCATAGGGTAGAGGAATGTATTGCACCGAAGGTCGCCGTTGGGCAGGCTGGGGGTACAAGGCCATCAGCTGGTATACCTCACGGGGCATGTCGGTGCTGACGTTCAGGCCCAGCTCCCGAGCTTCTTGTACGGAGATAGGGTAATCGTGGGTCCACTGCCCCGAGGAAAGGGCCGTGGCCAGGGTGCGAGCTAGTTCCTCCGAACCGCCTCGGCCGCGCACGATCCCGTACACGGTCTTCCACACCTGTTGCAGGGCCTTCTGCGCAATGTCGGCCATGATCAGGGTCTGGTCATCGATTTCGTTGGTGTCTTTCATTTCCAGGACCTTCACGATAGAAGCCGCAGGATATTGTCCCAGCTGAGGGTCTACCGGTCCCAGTACCGCGTTCTCGTCCATGACGATCTCGTCTGCCGCCAATGCGATCAGTGTACCGCCGGACATCGCGTAGTGAGGCACGAACACAGTGACTTTGCCCTTGTGTCGCACCAGCGCTTCGGCAATCTGTTCAGCAGCAAGGACCAGGCCTCCCGGTGTGTGTAGGACTAGGTCAATGGGCATGTCGGGTGGGGTGAGGCGAATGGCTCGCAACACCTGTTCACTGTCCTCAATGTCAATAAACCGGGAAATAGGAATGCCCAGAAACGCCATGGTTTCCTGGCGGTGGATGAGCGTGATCACCCGGGACTGACGGTGGCGTTCCATCTGGCGCATCACCCGTTGACGGGCTGCTTCAAGCCAGCGTTGCTGGAGCATGGGTTGGACAGCTGAGAGGATGAAAAGCAGC
The DNA here is from genome assembly GCA_015490995.1 of Anaerolineae bacterium. GTDB lineage: Bacteria > Chloroflexota > Anaerolineae > JAADDB01 > JAADDB01 > S141-23. The sequence continues at coordinate 15,021 of WFWT01000139.1, forward strand.
CAGAACAGAGAGAAGAATATGTCCATGGATCACCTCCGGGCGCTCGTAAGATGTTCGGACCTTCCGGACCCTTGGCAGATGACTGTATACCTGACATACGGAGAACGGGAAGGGGGACATCTCACGCCCCCTTGCCATCATTCTCTCTACGATTCCTCCTGGTGACGCAGGGTGGGTTAATTCGGTATATCTATTCGTTCATATCCTAAGGTGCAGTCCATTTCGGATCAATAGGCCTAAAAGGCTATATGGTGTTTTTCAGGTTAGGGGGCATCTCGCCACTGACCGTCCTCAGCCAGGAGCCGGCGTAAGCGTTGGATTTCGGCGTTCAACGCGGCCACTTGCCGAGCCATCTCCGCTTCCAGTTGTGCCAATTCTTCCTGCAAAGCGAGGATTTGCTGGCGCAGGTGAAGGGCGACTTCAATGCCGGCTAAGTCTAGACCGAGTGTTTCTCGCCATTCGCGCACGCGAATGAGCAGGCGCACATCCCGGAGAGAGTAACCTACTCCACCGCCGGGCATGGTCTTGGGCTGAATCCACCCGCGTCTTTGGAGTTGACGGACCAACGCGGGGGAGACTCCCGCCAGACGAGCAGCGATGTGCAGGGTAAACCGGGGCTCATCGTCGTAGGGCCACGCGCTTTCCCATGAAGCGATCTGTAACAGCGTTGGTGTGCGTTTCATGGCTTACCCCTCTTTATCCCGACGTTGGGCTAGTTCCCGGAGGCGTTGGAAAAGGCGTTTTTCCTCCTCGCTGAGGTCGGTGGGGATTTGTATGGTCACCTCGGCGTACAGGTCGCCGCGTTGGTCAGGGTTGTGCAGTTTGGGCATACCCAGGCCGCGCAGGCGGAAAATGCGACCGTTTTGGGTGCCGGGTGGAATCTTTAACCAGACTTGACCGGTCAGGGTGGGCACGCGGACCTCGCCACCCAGGACCGCGGTGTACACGTCCACGGGGACCTTGACGTAAAGGTCGTCCCCTTTGCGTTCGAAGAGGGGATGAGGCAAGACTTCAACCCGCAGGTAGAGATCGCCCGGCTGCCCGCCTCCAACTCCTGGTTCGCCTTTGCCTCTAACCCGGATGCGCTTGCCGGTATCGATCCCGCGCGGGATGCGAACCTCCAGGGTGGTGCCGTCCTCCCATCGGAGGCGGCGGGTGCCTCCGTGAAATGCTTCCTCCAAGGTAATTTGAAGCGTTTCCTCTACGTCCCGCCCGCGACGGGGACGGGGTTGGGACCAGGTTTGGCTTCGAGGGCGGCGGCCTACGCCGCTGAAGAACTGTTCAAAGAAGTCAGAAAAGCCGAAGCCTCCCAGGTCACCAAAGATGTCCGCGAAGTCGCGTAGGTCCTCCGGGGTAACGTATTCCACGTACACGGTGCCCTGCTGTCCAGGATGTCCGGTCGCCCATTGGCTCCAGTCGAAACGGCCTCCAGGCCGTCCAGCCCGTTGCCATGCCTCATATTGGCGGCGCATCTCATCGTACTTGCGCCGTTTTTCCGGGTCGGAAAGGACTTCATATGCCTCGTTGATCTCCTTGAAGCGTTCCTCCGCCTGCGGATCGTTGGGGTTCATATCGGGGTGGTATTGGCGGGCCAGGCGGCGGAACGCGCTTTTGATCTCCTTTTCACTGGCGTCAGGAGAGACACCCAGGATCTTGTAGTAGTCCTTGAATTCCATGGATTACTCCTCCGAGGACGTAGTCGCGTCCTGGGCAGATTGTGTAGGGGCAGGGCGGGCGACCCGGACGCGGGCTGGCCGCAAGAGGGCCCCCTGGTAGGTGTACCCACGCTGCACCTCGTCCACCACGGTATCCGGTGGCACCTCTTCCGTCTCCACCACCTCTACGGCCTCGTGGACAAAGGGATCAAATTTCTGGCCCACGCTTTCGATAGGTTTCACCCCCTCCCGTTCCAGGGTGCGCATAAGTTCCTGGAAGATCATCTGTACTCCCTGGTGCAGGATTTTGGGGTCGCTGTCACTGTGTTTGATGACCATCTCCAAATGATCGACAAAGGGAAGTATGGTCTGCAGGAAACGCTGTTTCTCTTGGCGCGCTTCATCCGCGTATCGTTTCTCCAGGCGCTTGCGGAGGTTGTCCATTTCCGCCATGGCCCGGAGGTATTGGTCCTTGTACATCTCTACCTCTCCACGAACCTGAGTGAGTTCTTCCCGGAGACGCTGAAGTTCAACTTCCAGCGCGGCAATCTTCTCCTCCGGGGTGGGTTCACCCTCCTGCGTGGCGGGTGTGGCTGTTGCCTCCGCGGTCGTCTGGGTCTCGGTCACAGGCGCGTGTTCCGCGGGCGCCTGTGCCTGGGACTGCGACGTTTCTTGGGCCGAGTGTTCTTCCTCCGAGCGTACCGGTATCTTCACCTGCTTGCGTGCCATAATTGCCTCCTGAGCTCATCCCGGTTAAGGTGATGGCCTATCTGGACAGTTTCCGCCGAGAGCATAGCAAACCCTATTTGGTAGCGGCCGCGCAGGCCCCTTTGTGCGGTTTTCATCATACCTTCAAGGCGCAAGATGCGTATATGTAGGGCATTAGCGTTATGTTAGAAGCGCCGTTATCGCTGGTTGGGTCTTCAGCCGCGAGCGTGGGCTCGTTCGACCATTTGGCGGGCCAGCGCGTTATGGCGCCGGATAATGGGTTCCGGGTCAAAGTGGGTGAAATGACCGTTCTCCACAATGACCTTGCCGTTAATGACGCTCAGGTCGACCTGTTGAGGGGTGCAGAACACGAGGGCGGCGACCGGGTCATGCAGGGCACCGGCATAAGGAAGACGCTCCAGCCTGAAACCGATGAAATCTGCGGCCATGTTCGGGGCCAGGCGTCCTATGTCGTCCCGGCCAAGTACTCGTGCCCCTCCGACCGTAGCTATTTCCAGGGCCTCCCACGCGGTGAGCGCGGCCGGATCGCCTTGTACGCGCTGGAGAAGCATGGCTTGCCGTGCTTCGGCCAGCATGTGGGAGCTGTCGTTGCTGGCCGAGCCGTCCACTCCTAGACCCAGGCGGACCCCCGCACGCAAGTATTTTCGCACCGGCGCGATGCCGGAAGCCAGGCGCATGTTTGAAGTAGGGCAATGGGCCACACCGGTGCCGGTGCGGGCTAGAAGGGCAATTTCCTCATCGTTCACGTGGACTCCGTGGGCATACCAGACGTCCTCACCTACCCAGCCCAACTCCTCCGCGTACTCCACGGGCCGCTTGCCAAAGCGCTCCCTGCAGTACACTTCTTCGTCCAGCGTTTCCGCGAGGTGTGTGTGACCATGCACGTTATAGGCCCGAGCCAGGGCAATGGACTCTCGCATCAGGTCAGGCGATACCGAGAAAGGGGAGCAGGGCGCGACCACAATGCGAATCATGGCATAACGATCTGGGTTGTGATACGCCTCGATGACCCGCTGGGTGTCCTTTAGGATGGCATCCTCATCCTCGACCACCCGATCGGGGGGAAGCCCCCCCTGGGATTCTCCGAGGGACATGCTGCCCCGGCTGGCGTGGAAGCGAATGCCGATCTCCCGCGCGGCGTAAATGGTGTGGTCCAGTTTGACGTCGTTGGGAAACAGGTAAAGGTGGTCGCTGGTAGTGGTACACCCGGAAAGGATGAGTTCGGCCATGCCCACCAGCGCGCTGACATAGGCTGCCTCGCCGGTGAGTTCAGCCCAGATGGGGTATAAGGTTTTCAGCCACCGGAACAGGTCAGCGTTCTGGGCTGCCGGGAGGGCGCGGGTGAGGGTTTGATAAAGATGATGGTGGGTGTTTACCAGCCCGGGCAACACGATCATGCCGCGAGCGTTGATAATGCGGTCTGCTTCCTTGGGCAGTTCGTCGGTGGGCCCCACCTGTTCGATCACGTTATCCCGCACAAAAATGGCGCCATCCTTAATAATTCGTTTGTCCGGGTCTGGGTCCATGGTGATCAGCAGATCCGCGTGTCGCAGGAGCAGCGTGGTCATGGGTCTTTGCCTCCCTAAGCCATTGGGATAGTGGATTGTAGGTTGATCGCCGTCCGAGAGTTCACCAAGTGCCGGCCGGGGAGGGGAGAAGAGCGGTGTACACCTCGGGGCGGCGATCGCGGAGGATAGGGATGCGGTTTCGGGCGGTGGTGGTGTCGTTCAGGTCCACGGTGACTGTGAGTAGAATCTCCTGCTCCCCCGCCTCCACGATGATATCACCCCAGGGGGAGACCACCATGGAGTGTCCGCAGAACGTTTCGCCCTTGCTGGTCCCTACCCGGTTGCAAGCGACGATGAAGTACTGGTTTTCAATGGCACGGGCTTGAACCAAAACACGCCAGTGACGCGCTCGAGCGCACGGCCATTCCGCAGGCAGGAGGACCAACGTGGCTCCCTGGAGCGCGTAATGGCGGAACAGCTCCGGGAACCGCAGGTCGTAACAGATGGCCAGGGCTACCCGTCCCCACGGCCACTCCCACACCGGTGCTGCCTCTCCGGGCCGCAAATAGCGGTCTTCTTCCATTAAACCGAAGAGGTGGACTTTACGGTATACACCCACGAGTTCGCCGGTGGGAGAGGCCAGAATGGCCGTGTTGGCGAACCCCTCTTCCCTGCGCTCCAGTGCGGACCCTGCGATCCAAAGGGCGTGCTCCTGGGCCCACTGACACATCGTGGCAAAGATGCCCTCCTTCAGGGGAGATGCGAGGTCGGCGGCCTGTTCCAGGGCATACCCGGTGTGCCACAGCTCTGGGAGGAGCAACACGTCGGAACCGCGGCGCGCGGCTTCGACCACCAGGGCACGCGCGCGGGCGATGTTGGCTTCTGGGTCGCCCAGGGCAATGGGCATCTGGGCCAGGGTGACCGTAATGCGCGTGTTATGCGTCATGGGTATTCCCTCCTTCTGTTTCCGTTTCCGCGTCCCACCGGCGTACTCGCAGGCGTAACCCCTCATAGCCGACAACACGTACTCGTGAGCCCGCCGGGATGGGAGGATCTTCCGCCTCTGCCTGCCACAGACCATCAATGTAGACAAGGCCTTGGGGTGTTAGATCCGTTCGCGCTTCGGCCTCCCGGTTGAGGAGAGCTTCCATACCCGTCCACGGGCGCCGTTTTTGCGCGCCTACGACTTTTGCCACAATGAAGGCGAAAAAGGCAGCTGTGAGCAGGGCAAGGCTAATTATGGTAAGCCAGGGGATTCGGACAAAGGGCTGATAGAAGAGCAGCGCGGCCCCCGCTATAAAGGAAATAATACCCCCTATTGTCAGCACACCGGTAGTCCCCAGCTTGATGTCCAAAATAAATAGCAAAAAGGCGAGGGCAATGAGAGCAAGACCCGCGTAGTTGGCGTCCAGCACTCCTAGGGCATAAATCCCCAGAATCAGGGCAATGGTGCCGGCGATACCGGCGACATAGCCGCCGGGCTGGGAGAACTCGGTGACCAGCAGCTGGATGCCCAGGGTGATAAGAAGGAGCGCCAAGGAAGGGGTAATTATTCGGTTGAGGAAATCTTGTACCGGGCCGAGGGGAAACTCCTGTACGACGGCGTCGGCGGTCCGCAGGGTACGTGTGCCAAAAGCGCCTTCCACGGTGACCCCATCGGCTTGACGGAGAAGGTCATTCAAGTCCTGGGCGATGATGTCAATAACGCCCAGACGCAGGGCTTCCTCCGCGTCGGCAGCTGCTGCTTCGAATACCGCCCGGCGAGCCCACGCCGTCGCCGCCTCGCCCCGGCGTCGAGCCAGCTGTTCAATGTCTTCGGCCAGGGTGTTCTCGATTTTTTGGCGCAGTGTATCGGGGATGTCCACTCCGCCAGGCCCCACGGGGCTGGCAGCACCGATGGTGGTGTTGGGCGCCATGGCTGCCAAGTGAGCGGCTAACGTGATAAACGTGCCCGCGGAGGCAGCATGCGCGCCCGGCGGGTAGACGTACACAATAACCGGTACGGGAGCGTTGACAATGGCTTGGACAATGCGATTCATTAAGTCAATGCTTCCGCCGGGAGTGTCCAGCAGGATGATCACCGCTTCCGCGCTACGTTGCTCGGCTTGGGCAATGCCTGCCTCCACATAGGAGGCGATGATACCACTCAGCTGGCCTTTGACAGTTAGCACCACGACGCGGGGCGGCGCTTCCTGACCGTGAACGGGGAGCGCCACCAAGAGGAGGATCAAGGTGACGACCCACCACCACGTGATGATATGTCGTATTCGCCACCTCATCACCGTGCTGTTATCCTTAACTTCTGCTCTCGTCCCTCCCGGAGGAGGGTGTGGAAAGGGGCAAGGCTCTGTGTCAAGCGATCCACCTGTGTCCCTAGAGATGCGCTCGTGCGCGGTTCTCCTCAACTATACCCGAGAGAGGAAGGGGCGGTCAAGGTTGCAATAGCTCCCCCAAGGAAGGCGTTTGACAGCCCTCAAACTTGGTGATAGAATGCACAAGACGTGCAGGGGAAGGAAACACGTCCACACCAGGTGTGTCCTGAAAGTGTTTCTTACCCATCCCGGCAGGGCATAGGGGGAGAAGAATGCCATACGGATACGTGTGGTTGCTGATAATGCTGGGATTGGCCGCGGGTGTGGCCATGATGATGATGTTTTTACCCTTGCTCCTGGGTCCCAGGAACCCTGTTCCCACCAAGTATGAGCCCTATGAGTCGGGCATGAAGCCGTTTATGCTTCCCCGCCGTCGCTTTCCCGTGCATTATTACCTGGTGGCGATTCTTTTCGTGGTGTTCGATATCGAGATCCTGTTCCTGTACCCCTGGGCTGTGATTTTGCGCGATCTGCGCTGGTTCGGCCTTGTGGAGATGGGTGTCTTCCTCGGCATTGTATTGGTAGGGTTTGTGTACGCCTGGCGCAAAGGCGCGCTGGAGTGGATCCGCTGAACCTCACCGGAGAGTCTTTGGGGTGTGATGTGTTTCCCCGCGCACGGTAAAGAGCAATGTGGCGCGTGTGCCTGATGATAACATGGATACTTCAAGACCAGCGGGTGTGGTTAAGGCATGGTGTGGGCATACTGGGGAGGAGGGGAGTATGGCACAGCAAGATTGGCAGACCATGACGGCCCAGATCAACAACCAGGGATATGTGCTCACCACCCTGGAGCAAGCGATAAATTGGTGTCGGCGGAATTCGGTCTGGCCGTTGCTGTTCGGGTTGGCCTGTTGTGCGATTGAAATGATCACTGCAGGCACCAGCCGCCACGACATTGCCCGTTTTGGTTCGGAGATCTTTCGCGCCTCCCCTCGCCAGGCCGATCTGATGATCGTGGCCGGTCGGGTGTCCAACAAGATGGCGCCGGTGATCAAACGGCTGTACGATCAGATGCAAGAGCCCAAGTGGGTGATCGCGATGGGGATTTGCGCGTCTGCTGGTGGCCCCTTTAACAATTACGCCATCGTGCAGGGAGTGGACAAGATTATTCCGGTGGACGTGTACATCCCTGGTTGTCCGCCACGGCCTGAAGCCCTTTTCTACGGGCTGCTCAAGCTTCAGGAGAAGATCCAGCGCGACCATCCGCTGCAGCGTGGGGAGGTACCGTTGCTGGCCCGACGTTGAGGACAACGGCATGCAAGTCAAGGGTGTGATTCAGACAAAGTGGCGACGTCGCAATGAGGGATCGTTATGAGCGCAGAACAGGTGGTCCAAGCCCTGACAGACGTATCCTATAAGCCGGATGGGGAAGGCGAGCGCCGCGTGGTGGAGATGTTGCGCCAGCAGTTTCCCGACGCGGTGCTGGCCACAGAGGAATTTCGGGGAGATCAGATCGTTACCGTGCGAGCGGATCGCTGGCGAGAGATAGCGCGCTTTTTGCGCGATGACCCAGACATGCGCTTCAACTTGTTGGTGGATGTCACTTCCTATGACCGGTTGAAGCTAAATCAACGCCCCCGTTTTGTGGTTGTATACCAGTTGCATTCTATCCCTTACAACCGCCGTTTGCGGGTTCAAGTGCCCGCAGACGATGATCAAAATCCTACCGTCCCCTCGGTGGTGCCCATCTGGCCAACCGCGAATTGGCACGAACGGGAAGTATATGACCTGATGGGTATTCGCTTTGAGGGGCACCCGAACCTTAAACGTATTCTTATGCCCCCCAATTGGGAAGGTCACCCCCTGCGAAAGGACTATCCCCTGGGGGGAGAGCCGGTCCCCTTCACCGTCACGTGGAGCAACCCGGAATTCGAGCACTTGGGCCGCCAGATCCTAAAGCCGGAGTTCCCGCCCGAAGAGATTCCACCAGGAATGGACCCGGAGCGACACATCATCGTTAACATGGGTCCACAACACCCTTCCACCCACGGAGTGTTACGCCTCATCGTGGAGCTCGAAGGGGAGACCATTGTGCGGGTGGAGCCGGATTTAGGGTATCTCCATTCAGGATTCGAGAAGCAAGCGGAGCATATCCGGTACAAAGATTTTGTCTATTACACCGACCGCATGGATTACACTCAGGCGATGAACAACAACCTGGGGTATGTCCTTGCGGTGGAGAAGCTGTTGGGGGTAGAAGCTCCGCCCCGTGCCCAGGCTATTCGGGTAATCATGTCCGAACTACAGCGACTGGCAGCCCACCTGCTCTGGTTGGGCACCCACTCGATGGATTTGGGAGGGGTGGGGTTATCGTTGATGATGTACGCGTTTCGCGAGCGGGAAGCTATCCTTGACATGTTCGAGATGGTCTGTGGTGCCCGGTTGACCGTTTCGTACATCCGCATTGGCGGGGTGTGGAAGGATATTCCCCCTGCGTTTGAGCGTCGATTGCAAGAGTTTCTCGATTACATGCCGGCGCGCATTGACGAGTATGAGCGGATGCTGACGGATAATCCTATCTGGAAGAAACGGACCATTGGCATTGGTAAACTCACGGCAGACCAGGCCATTAGCCTGGGATTGACCGGACCCATGTTGCGGGCGACGGGAGTGGCCTACGATGTGCGGCGGGTGCGCCCATATTGCGGTTATGAGAACTACGATTTTGACGTAGTAACCGCCACTGACGGTGATGCGTATGCCCGGTACCTCGTACGCATCGGTGAAATGCGCCAAAGTCTGCGCATTATCCGCCAGGCCTTGGCGGGCCTGCCTGAGGGACCGGTACAAGTGCCTAACCCGAAGGTCACTCCACCGCCCCGAGAGCGTCTGGATGTCAGCATGGAGGCGTTGATCCATCACTTCAAACTGTGGACGGAGGGTATTACCCCACCGCCAGGGCAGGTGTATCACAGCATCGAGAACCAGAAGGGGGAGTACGGTATCTTTATTGTCAGCGACGGCAGCAATATGCCGTACCGGGTTCACGTGCGGGGCCCCTCGTTCGTCAACTTGCAGGCCTTAAATCCCATGTCTCGGGGCCATCTGATCGCGGACTTGATCACCAACATCGGTTCGATAGACATCGTGTTGGGGGAAGTGGATAGGTAGGAAGCGTGAGATATTCCTTCTCCCCTCAGTGGAAGGAAAGGTCCACCGGCTGTATGTGTCCGGTAGTGGTGATCAACGGTGTGCATAACAGGCAAACCGGGAGTGGCTTATGGTGTTGACGGAAACTATTGTGCAAGAGATCCGTCGGTTGATGGACAAATATCCACATCCCCGCTCCGCGTTGGGCCCCGCGTTACACGTGGTCCAGCGGGAGCTGGGATGGATATCACCTAAGGCGGAAGAGGAGGTCGCTGCGCTTTTTGGTCTGGATCCCGCGGAGGTGCACGCGTTTGTGGGGTTTTATAACATGTATTACACCGAACCAAAGGGCGTGTACCATCTTGAGATGTGTACCAATGTCTCCTGTCTGTTGCGCGGGGCCGGCGCTTGCACGCGACATCTGATGAAACGGCTGGGCATCCATGATTGGGGGGAGACCAGTGAGGATGGTCTCTTCACCCTGGACCACACCGAGTGTCTGGGATCCTGTGGTACGGCGCCGGTGATGAGCGTGCGCAAGCGCGGACAGGAGCTACCCCGCTATTATGAGCAACTCACGCCGGAGCGCCTGGATCAGATCCTCGATGACCTGCGGGCCAACGTGGACCGACCGTTGCCGGTGGAGCCGGACCCGATGGGACCCGCGCGCTTCGGTGGTATGGCGTCCAAGGTGCTGCTGGCCCGGGTCCACAAGCCGGACTCGCACCGCATTGACACGTATATCGAAGATGGAGGCTATGAGGCTCTGCGCAAGGCCTTGCAGATGTCCCCGCAAGAGGTGATCGAGGTGGTTAAGGCCTCGGGGCTACGGGGCCGGGGCGGCGCGGGCTTTCCGGCAGGAGTCAAGTGGTCCTTTGTGCCCGAAGATGTGTTTCCGCGCTACCTGGTGTGTAACGCGGACGAGAGTGAGCCGGGGACGTTTAAGGACCGGATGTTGATGGAGTACGACCCGCATCAGGTTATCGAAGGCATTATCATTGCGGCATATGCCATCCAGGCGGAGAAAGCGTTTATTTACATTCGGGGCGAGTATGGCTTTCCGTACATGCGGCTACAACAGGCTGTAGAGGAGGCGTACGAGCGAGGTTTCCTGGGAAAGGATATTCTCGAGTCGGGTTTTGATCTGGACATTATTGTGCATCGCGGGGCCGGGGCTTATATCTGTGGCGAGGAGACGGCCCTCCTCACGTCTCTAGAGGGGTATCGCGGACACCCTCGTCTCAAGCCTCCTTTCCCGGCGGTTAAGGGGCTTTATGGAAAGCCCACCATTATCAACAACGTGGAGACGCTGGCCAACGTGCCCCACATCATTAAGCACGGTGCCGATTGGTACCGGCAATTCGGCACAGAGCAAAGTCCAGGCTTTCGCATTTTCTGCGTCAGCGGGGAGGTGAAGCAGCCTGGGCTGTACGAATTGCCCCATGGGGTCACATTGCGTGAACTCATTTACGAACATGCGGGGGGCACCCTGGACGACCGCCCTATCAAGGCGGTGATTCCAGGCGGGTTGTCCATGCCTATGTTAACAGGGGACCAGCTGGACACTCCTTTGGACTTTGAGTCGGTCCAGGCTGCGGGCTCGCTGTTGGGTTCGGCGGGGATCATTGTGATCTGCGAGGGCACGCCCATTGTAGAGGTGATGACACGCACTTTGGCCTTTTACCGCGAGGAGTCCTGCGGCAAGTGTGCTCCTTGTCGGGAAGGCGTGCCTTGGCTGGAGAAGATCGCCCTTCGTATCAAGGACGGGCGAGGACGTAAAGAGGACCTGGAAGAGATGCTGCGTATTTCCCGGTTTATCGAGCAACAGTCCTTTTGCCCCTTTGGCCCGGCTGCTGTGTGGGGCATGCAGAGCGCGATCAAACACTTCCGGGAGGAGATCGAGGCGTACATTGAGCAGACGAACCCCACAGGAAAGGTACCGGTGTTGCCGGTGCGGCCTATCTATCGGCCAGATGTGGGCGAGCCCGCCCATGAACGGGATTAACCAGGCAGGAAGGGGTGGGAGGTCATGAGCGAGAAGCAAACGGTCACGGTGACTATAGATGGTGTCCAGTACGAAGTGCCAGCCAACATCCCCCTTACGCGGGCGATGCGCAAGTTCCTGGGCATCGACATCCCGACGTTCTGCGCACACCCGCGCCTGGAGCCGGTGGGGGCGTGTCGCCAGTGTTTGGTGGAGATCGAGACGCCCCGAGGGCCGCGTTTGACCACCGCCTGCACCACTTACACTACCGACGGTTTGGTGGTCCTGTACAACACGGAAACGGCGCGCGCGGCTCGGGAGGCCACGTTAGAGTTCCTGCTCACCAATCACCCGCTGGATTGCCCCATCTGTGACAAGGGAGGGGAGTGTCCCCTTCAGGATCAGACACTCCGGCATGGGCCGGGTGAAAGTCGCTTCTTGGAGGAGAAGATCCACAAGAACAAACGTTATCCTATCTCCGACCTGATCATGCTGGACCAGGAGCGGTGTGTGCTCTGTTGGCGATGTATTCGCTATCTGGAGGAGTGGGAGTTCAAACCTCAGCTGGGATTGTACCATCGGGGAGGAGAGACGGTCATTGACATTCACCCTGATCACCCCCTGACCGCCAAGACCAGCGGGAACATTATTGATATTTGCCCGGTAGGCGCGTTAACCAACCGGGTGGCCCGCTTCCACTTCCGACCGTGGACGTGGGGACCCTACCCGCGTACGCTCCAGCAGGTACCCAGCATTTGTATTCACTGTTCACAGGGGTGCAATTTGCGCATCGATGTGCGCACGGATCGCGTCCGGCGCATTGTCGCGCGTGAGAACATGGCCGTCAATGATTGGTGGATCTGTGACAAGGGACGGTTTGCTCAAGGCTTTTTCCACCATCCGGACCGTTTGACCCAGCCTCTTGTGCGGGAAAACGGTGAGCTTCGTCCTGCGTCCTGGGAAGAAGCGTTGCAACGGGTGGTGGAGGGCCTCCACCGCTGGGCACAGCAGGATCCGGAGGCCGTGGGTGCCATCGGGTCCGGCAAGGTGAGCAATGAGGCGAATTACCTGCTTCAGAAATTCTTCCGTTTAATGGTGGATACCAATAACATTGACCATCGCTGGGGCGGGGATGTGTTGGCGGACCCGACAGGTATGGGAGCCATTGAAGACATTTACCGGGCGGATGTGATTGTGTTGTTGGGGCTGGATATCGCAGAGGAGGTACCCGTTTTGGCTACCTTTTTCCGTCGGGCGGTGCGCCGTAACGGGGCCAGGGCGGTGATCCTCCACCCGCGGCGGGTGGAGGACGCCCGTTTCGGGGTGTACTTGCCCGTGTGGCCGGGTGGGGAGGCCATATGGCTTAACGCGTTGATGGCCCGCCTGGTACGGGAGGAGCGGTTTAGGGCTGCTGCCCGACGTCACGCTGGTGGTCAGGCGTTTTTGACTTGGCTCAGTGATTACGGTGACCTAGATGACTTGCCCGGAGTCACGGAAGAGACCATGGCGCACGTGGTGCGCCTTCTGGCCGATGCGCAATCACCGCTGGTTCTCTACGGTGCGGATGTCGTGCGGGGCCGGGCAGCGGAAGCCAACGCAGCCGCGCTCCATAACCTGGCTCTGCTTCTGGGTGAGGATCGGGTGGTTTACGTGGGGCCGGATGCCAACAGTTTGGGCGCTCGAGACATGGGGGTGCTGCCCGCGTTTTTGCCCGGCTATGTGCCGGTGACGGATGAGGCAGGGCGGGAGCGGTTCCGTCGCCTTTGGGGCAGTGAAGTGCCTGAGGAGCCGGGGTTAACGTACACCCAGATGTTACAGGCTGCGGCCGATGGGCAGTTGAAGGCGCTGTTCGTCATGGGGAGTGATCCGGCAGCGGATGGCGCGTGGGCAGCCCGAGCCCTCGAGAAGTTGGCGTTCCTGGTAGTGCAGGATATCTTCCTCACCGACACGGCTCGGCGTGCCGATGTGGTGTTGCCGGCTACCACGTACGCGGAGACGGACGGCACCTTCACCAACATGGAGCGCCGACTCCAGCGTGCGCCTCAGGCCTTTAGGCCGATTGGAGACGCACGCCCTGATTGGGCCATTCTCGTCGCGCTGGCCCAGCGTTGGCCTGTACGGGAAGCCGGGGAAAGCCGCCGTAAGCCCCGCAAAGGCCAGCGCGCGGCCCGGTCGCCTCAGGCCCGGTGGACGTACACCACCCCTCAGGATGTGTTGACCGAGATCGCGCGGGTGGTGCCTCAATACGCCGGCCTCACCTGGGACGCGCTGGGGACGTCAGGTCGGTATACGGCCGGTGAGGGGGTGCCTCGGCCGCGCGGTTTCCAACAAGTCCCGCCGGCAGCTTTGCCCGCGGAGCCGGAGTATCCCTTTACCTTGGTGGCCGATCGCTTTCTCTACGATCACGGTACCCTTATCCGGACAACGGATCGGTTTGCCCGGTTACTGGCCCCGCCGGTGGCTCGAATGCATCCCGAGGATCTGGCCCGCTACGGCCTGAAACCGGGCAAGGAGGCGGTCATCACCTCTCCTCACGGGGAGGTAACCCTTCCTCTGGCAGCAGACCCAACGGTACAGCAGGGTACTGTTGCCCTCGCGTACAGCTTGCCCGGCGCGCCCCTGGAAACCCTGATGGGACCGGAAGGTCCCGGGGTGCTGGTGAACGTGGTCCAACCGGACGCGCGGTGATCCGGCGGCGGGTAGCCGGTTTAAGGCAGGTGTCGGCATGCTTCAAAACGCTATAATGTCGCACTGGTGAGGGAACCTGGCATGGATTGGGTGGATCTGGTGGTAATACCGATTATCAAAGGGGCACTGATCCTGTTCATTTTGTTGACCGCCACGGCGTATTTGACACTCTTTGAGCGCAAGTTGATCGCCCGCTTTCAGGTCCGCTTAGGGCCTAACCGGGCGGGACCCTTTGGCCTATTACAGCCGTTGGCGGACGCGGTGAAACTCTTCTTCAAAGAAGAGGTGGTCCCCGGCCATGTCAACAAGCCCGTATATCTCCTGGCCCCCATGATGGCCATGGTGCCGGCCATTGCCCTGTTCGCCGTGGTCCCTCTGGGGCCGGATCTGTCTCTCTTTGGCCGGCGAATTCCCCTGCACATGGGAGGGGATGTCAACGTGGCGCTTCTGTATGTGTTGGCCATTGCTTCTGTGGGCACGTACGGTGTCATGTTAGCGGGGTGGGCCAGCAATAACAACTATTCCCTGTTAGGGGCCATGCGCACCAGTGCTCAGATGATCTCCTATGAGCTGCCCATGGCCATCATTGTGGCCAGCTTGTTGCTCGTCACGGGCACCATGAGTGTAGTAGAGATTGTGGAACAGCCCCGTCCCTTATGGGCTTGGTTGTGGCTCTGGTTGGGCTTTCCGCTTTACTTTATCACCATGCTGGCCGAGTCCAACAGAGCCCCCTTTGACTTTCCGGAAACCGAGAATGAGCTCATTGCCGGTTATCAGACCGAGTACGGTGGGTTTAAGTTTGCTGTTTTTTACATTTCGGAATACCTGCACATGCTAACCAGCAGCGCGGTAGCTGTGACCTTGTTTTTTGGTGGATGGCGGGGACCTTTTGTGGATCAGTTCCCCCTGTTGGGGCCGGTGTACTTGGCGTTAAAGACAGTGGCTATTCTCTTCTTGTACGTGTGGGTGCGCGCGAGCATCCCTCGGCTGCGATATGATCAGCTGATGAGCTTTGGCTGGAAGTATTTGTTGCCGTGGTCGTTGCTCTACTTGGCGGTGACTGCCGTGCTGGTCGTCGCGTTGTCGTAACCGTTGTGTGTGAGTGCCAGGGGAGACTTTGGGAGGTTAGCATATGGCTATCAAGGATGTATATCAGGGAACACGGGCTATTGGGCGAGCGCTGGGAGTAACGTTGAAGCACCTGTTTGAGGCGCCGGTCACCGTGGAATCGCCCGATAGGGAGCCCATCGCAGTATATCCTCGTTTTCGAGGCCGGCATTATCTCCGACGATATGAGAACGGATTGGAGCGGTGTATTGGGTGTCAGCTGTGTGAAGCTGCCTGCCCTACGGGCGCGATTTACATTGAGGCGGAGGAAAACGACCCGGATAACCCGGTGTCCCCAGGCGAGCGTTACGCGAGGGTGTACGAGATCAACCTCTTGCGGTGTATCTTTTGCGGCGATTGTGAGGAAGCATGTCCTACGGAAGCCATTGTCTTGGGTCATGGGTACACACTTGCCAATTACACCCGGCGGGATTTTGTGCTCACTAAGGAAGATCTCCTGAACCCGCCGGAGCCTAATGTGGTTATTCGGCCGGAGGGATAGGCGATGGAATGGGTGTTCTTTGGCCTGTTCGGCGTGCTCGCCTTGGTGGGCAGTGTGGGCGTTGTGGTGAGCCGGAATGCCGTCCACAGCGCGCTGTTTCTCCTGGTAAACTTTGCGGCTACTGCCCTGTTGTTCCTGGTGCTGGGAGCTCAATTTCTGGCCCTGGCTCAGGTTCTGGTGTACGCGGGCGCGATTGTGGTGCTGTTCATCTTTGTGGTCATGTTGGTGGGGAATGAGACGGTGGACGATTTTGTTGCCCGCGAGCGTCCTTGGTTGCGGTGGGCGGCTGTGGGCTTTTTCCTGGTTTTTATCGCCGTAGCCGGCTATAGCTTAGTAATGAGCGGGTGGGAGGCCGCTAAGGGACTGGCGGATTACGGCGCGGTGGAACGGGTAGGTGCGGTGTTATACCGGGAGTACTTGTTGCCCTTTGAGCTGGCATCGGTCATTCTGCTGGCCGCCATGATCGGCGCCATCATCCTGGCCGCACGTACCCGACCGCCCTTGGGACGGCCGGAAGAGTAACGGGCAAACCCTGGCACGAGGGAAAGACTTATGGTGCCCACAATGTATTATCTCCTGCTGGCAGCTGTGATCTTCGCCGTGGGCGCGCTGGGCGTCCTGGTACGGCGGAACGCACTTATCATCTTCATGTGCATTGAAATGATGATGAACGCCGCCAACCTGACCTTTGTCGCGCTGGCCCGACACTTTGGCACCCTTGACGGTCAGATCGTGGTGTTTCTGGTGATGGCCATTGCCGCGGCAGAGGTGGCCATCGGATTGGGCATTGTGGTGGGCTTGGCGCGTCATCGGGACACGCTCAACGTGGATCGTATCAATCTCCTACGGTGGTAGGCCGCGGCATAAACGCCACCCAACACCTGGAGAAAACGGAGACAGGATCAATGATGGTGGAGTACGCGTGGCTCCTGTTAGGATTTCCCCTATTGGGCATGATGTTGAACTTGGCCTTCGGCCGCCGGTGGGGAAAGCGTGTCACCGGAGTGGTTGCTTCGGCGGCTGTGTTGGCCGCCTTTGGGGTGGCCGTGGGGCTGTTCCTTTCCCTTAATCGGCTCCCTCCTGAGGAACGGGTTATTGAGCAGGTCCTGTGGTCATGGATAGCGATCGACCTTCTAGAGGTAGAGATCGGCCTGCTCATCGACCCGCTGTCGGTGTTTATGGCCCTTGTTGTTACCGGGGTGGGGTTTCTGATTCACGTGTATTCCATGGGGTACATGTGGGCACCCCATGAAAAGGGCGAAGAAGAGGCGATGGGCGACATACCCCGGTTCGTCCGTTACTTCGTGTACCTGAACTTCTTCGTGCTCATGATGTTGACCCTGGTCATGGCTACCAATTTTGTGCAGATGTTCATCGGTTGGGAAGGGGTCGGCTTGGCCTCGTACCTTCTGATCGGGTTCTGGTTCTTTAAGCCCAGCGCCTCGGACGCGGCGAAAAAGGCCTTCTTGGTAAACCGTGTGGGCGATGTGGGTTTCCTCCTGGCGATGCTCTGGGTCTTCCGTCTGAGCGGGCGATTAAATTTTGTGGAGTTGTTTCGGCCGGAAAACATTCAGGCATTGGAAGTGGGGGCTACCACCATTGGTTTGTTGTTGCTGCTGGCTGCGACGGGTAAATCGGCGCAAATACCGCTGTACGTCTGGCTGCCCGATGCGATGGAAGGCCCCACGCCGGTCAGCGCGCTTATCCACGCGGCGACTATGGTCACTGCGGGTGTGTACATGATCGCTCGGACCGCGCCCCTGTACGCTTTATCCCCAACGGCCATGACCTGGGTAGCGATTGTGGGAGGCGTGACGGCTTTCCTCGCCGCCACCATTGCCCTCGCCCAGACAGACATGAAACGCATTATGGCGTATTCCACCGTGTCGCAACTCGGGTACATGTTCCTGGCCGTGGGTTCGGGCGCGTTTGTGGCGGGTATTTTCCACCTGTACACCCACGCGTTTTTCAAAGCGTTGCTCTTCCTGGGCGCGGGCAGTGTGATGCACGCGCTGCACGGGGAACTGGACATTCGCAAGATGGGCGGGTTAAAGGAGAAAATGCCCATTACTTATCGGACTTTCTTGGTAGGTGCGGCCGCGCTGGCCGGATTTCCCCTCCTTTCCGGGTTCTTCTCGAAGGATGAGATCCTCCTTGGCGCGTGGAATCGTTCTCCCTGGCTGTGGCTGTTGGGCACTTTGACGGCTTTTCTGACGGCCACTTACGCGTTTCGGGTGGTGTTCGTGCCCTTTTGGGGCACACCGCGAAACCGCAAGCTGGTGGACCACGCACACGAATCTCCACGTGTGATGACAGTGCCGCTGATCATCTTGGCCGTGGGTGCCGTGCTGGGAGGGATAATCGGGCTACCCAAGATGTCATGGCTGGCCGGCTGGTTGGCTCCGGTGTTTGAGGGAGTCGCCCATGAGCCTGAAGTCAGCACAGTAGCGTGGGTGTTGATGGGCATTTCGGCCCTTGTTTCCCTCGCCGGCCTGTATTTTGCGTATCAGGTGTTCGTGGTGAACCCGGATCTAGCCCTTCGGCTTCGGCGCACTCTTGGGCCGGTGGACACGCTGGTGCAAAACCGGTATTACGTGGACGAGATCTACATGATGGCCGTGGTAAACCCCTTAAAGGCGCTCGGGGATTGGTTGGCCTATGTGGTGGACCAGCAAGGTATCGATGGACTGGTGAACGGTGTGGCCCGCGCGAC
>WFWT01000140.1 GCA_015490995.1 Anaerolineae bacterium
GAGGTGGATGAAGATCACACCTACGTCACGGAAGGGGTGGTTGTCCACAATTGTTTTGTCCTACCCATCAGCGACGACATGGGCAAGGAGCCCGATGGCATATTCATGACCCTGCGCAACGCGGCGCTCATCCAGCAGACGGGTGGTGGCAACGGGTTCTCCTTCTCCCGCCTGCGCCCCAAGGGAGATATCGTGCACTCCAGCGCGGGGCGGGCAACAGGGCCGGTAGGCTTCCTGCGGGTGTACGACAAGGCCTTCGGGGAGATCGCTCAAGGCGGCTGCTTGGTGCCGGAAACGCTCGTGTTTACCGAAGAGGGCCTGTTGCGCTTGGACGAGATCGTGCACCCGGAGATCCCCGGCTGGCAGCCGCATCGCTTGCGCGTTGCGACCGACGAGGGGTGGCGCCTTTCGCCCCACGGCTATAACAACGGTGTCCACCGGGTGCTGCGGGTGACCACCCGCGAGGGCCTGGAGATCGTGGGGACCCCTGACCACAAGGTCAAGGTGATGACCGCGCAGGGGCCGGTGTGGCGCCCGCTGGCCGAGTTGCAGGCCGGGGACGCTATCCTGGTCAAGTTGGGCCAGCACCAGGGCCGGCGCCAGCGGTTCCTCCACCCCGAGCGGCATCACGGAAACCAAGTGATGCCCACATTCCCCGAGTACCTGGATGAGGACCTCGCCTTCTTCGTCGGCTACCTGTTGGGCGATGGTTTCGTTGCCCAAGGAGAACAGGATTACCGCGTGGGCGTGAGCGTGGCCCCCGACAGTTATCTGCTGGAGGAGATGCCGCGGTTAATCGGCCGTCTTTTCGGTGCGCACCTCAAGGTGCACCGCCAGCAAAAGCGCGGGGACCGGTCGGTGACGTTTGTGGTGGACAACCGCGGCCTGAAGGAGTTCCTCGTGCTGAACGGGCTGGACAAGCGTTCCAGCACGGCCGCGCGCGTGCCCGGCCTCATTCGCCGCAGCCCCAAGCGGGTGGTGGCGGCCTTCCTGCGCGGGCTGTTTGAGGCCGATGGCACGGTGGTCCACGGGTATCCTGAACTCGTGACGACGTCCGAGGTCCTCGCGCGCGAGGTCATGACCCTGCTTATCGGGCTGGGCGTGCCGGCGACCCTCTCCCGCCAGGAGGCGCGAGGGGAGCGGTGGGGCCGTGCGCCCCGTTGGCGGGTTCGCGTGGTGTCCCATCGGGGCCTGGAAGCCTGGCAGCAGCACATTGGGTGGGACCCGCGCTCGCGCTTTGCGGCTTGCGGCCATCATGAACCGGACACATATCGGGAGAGCAGTTATCCTCTCCCGGCGCCGGAGTACTGGCTGAACCCTGTTCTGGAAGCGATTACCTTGCCTCAGGTTGACCCTCGTGGGCGGGGCCAGGGCAAGAAGTTCCGATCCACAGAGCCCGCTTTGCGGCGCCAACTCTTGCGCTACGTCCGCGGGGACCGTCGGTTAACCCTTGCCGCCTATGAGCGCCTGGCGGAGATCTACCCGGTCTTTGCCGAGCACGCTGCGCCGGTGAACGACCTCTGGTTCGTGCACGTGGAGGCGGTCGAAGAGGCAGGCGAGCGGTTGACCCTGGACCTGGAAGTGGAAGGGAACCACACCTACCTGGCCTGGGGCATGGTCACGCACAACACCCGCCGTGGGGCCAACATGGCCGTCCTGCGGGTGGACCACCCGGACATCTTCGAGTTTGTCCGGGCGAAGGAGAAGGAGGGAGAACTCACCAACTTCAACATCTCCGTGGCGCTCACCGACGAGTTCATGCGCGCGGTGGAGGAGGACCGGGAGTTCAACCTGGTGAACCCGCGCGACGGCAAGGTGTGGCGCACCGTGCGGGCGCGGGAGCTGTTCGACGAGATCGTGCGGCACGCGCACCACAACGGCGAGCCGGGCGCGCTCTTCATCGACATGGCCAACCGCTCCAACCCGCTGCCGCACCTGTACACGCTGGAGGCGACAAATCCGTGTGTCACCGGGGATACCCTGGTGGCCACACCGCAAGGCTGGCGCCGTGCGGATGAAATCCAGGTTGGGGATGAGATTTACACCGTTAATGGAGTGGGCAAAGTAGCAGCAGTGGAAATCAACCACGACATGCCCGTGTATCGCGTCCGCTTTGCAGACGGAGGCGAACTCCGGGTAACGGCTTCCCACCAATTTCACGTGCTTGATCCTGAAACCGGCGACTTCCATCCCAAGCGGCTGGACAAGATGCGGGTGGGGGATAAGGTCCGGGTTGTGCGTCCTGAGCCCGTTAAGTTGCCCCGGCCTGTGTTAGCGGGTGAGAGCGTTGCCGGGCTCACGGACGAAGAAATTCTCCTGCCGGCGGGTGAGTATGTCACGGAAGTCGTGTCCATTACGTTTGACGGTGTGGAGACGGTGTACGACCTTTATGAGCCGGAGACGGATACCTGGCTGACTGTCGGGTACGTCTCTCGGGGGTGCGGCGAGCAATGGCTCGGCCCCTATGAAAACTGCTGCCTGGGCTCCATCAACCTGGCCAAGCACGTGAAAGAGGAAAACGGCCGGCGGGCGGTGGACTGGGATCTCCTGCGGGAGACGGTGGAGACCGCGGTGCACTTCCTGGACAACGTGGTCAGCGCGAACAAGTACGTGCCCGCGGTGCCCCAGTTGCGGGAGGCCGCGCTGCGCGCCCGCCGCATCGGCCTGGGCATCATGGGCCTGGCCGACATGATGTACGACCTGGGCATCCGCTACGGCTCCCAGGAAGCCCAGGAGTTCGCCGCCCAGGTCATGGAATTCATCCGCTACCACGCCATGCGCAAGAGCATCGAACTGGCCAAGGCGCGCGGCCCCTTCCCGGCCATCAAGGGCAGCATCTACGACCCCGACGACCTCAAGTGGCGGCCACCCCAGTGGCCCGACTGGCTGGGCGGCAGACCCAAGACCGACTGGGGCCGCCCGCCGTTGGACTGGGACGCCATCGTCGAGGGCATTCAGAAGCACGGCATCCGCAACGCGGCTCAGACAACCGTCGCTCCAACGGGTACCATCGCCACCGTCTCCGGGTGCGAGGGCTACGGCTGCGAGCCGGTCTTCGCGCTGGCGTACATCCGTCACTTCAAGGACGGCGACCAGGACGTGGAACTGGAGTACGTCAGCCCCCGCTTCCTGCGGGCCATGGAAGAAGCCAACCTGGACGAAGCCACCCGACGGCGGGTGATCGACGAAGTGCTCCGCAAGGGCACCTGCCAGCACATCCAGGAACTGCCCGACCCTATCCGCCACACCTTCGTGGTGGCCCAGGACATCACCGCCGAAGAGCACGTGTACATGCAAGCGGCTCTTCAGGTGTTTGTGGACAACAGCATCTCCAAGTGTGTTGTTGGGGATACGCTTGTTCTCACCGAGCACGGATTGGTGCCCATTGCCGAATTGGGGGAGTGCCGGCTGCCGGACCAATTTGCTTCGCTGGACGTCAACGTCATTTCCCCTTACGGCCAAGAGCGGGCGGACGCGTTCTATTACGGGGGATACCGGGAAACGAGAAAAGTGCAACTTCAGTACGGCTTTCAACTGGAAGGCACGCCGAACCACCGGGTGCACGTGCTCACTGAATCGGGGGAGATCCGGTTTAAGGCGTTGGGAGAGTTGAAACCCGGGGACATCGTGGTCTTGTACAGCGGGCAGCGGCGATTTGGACCTCCGGCACAGCACTTGCCCCGGTTCAGTGGTACGTTCCGAACGTCCAGTAAGCCAGTCAGATTCCCCGAGCGGATAAGCGAAGATTTGGCTTTCTTCCTGGGTTGCCTGACAGCGGAAGGCGCGATCACGGTCAACGGAGTTGTCATCACTCACACCGATAGAGACTTGCTGGAAACACTCCAAGCGATTACCAAAGATCTCTTTGGGCTCGAATCGCACATCACCAAAGACTCACGAAACGACGTACACTACTTGCAAATCAACTCACGGCCATTACGCCATTGGCTGCTCACAGACCTAGGCTTGATGCCCGGTGCGGCCAACAAAATCATACCCGCATGTATCTTAAGAGCCAGTGAAAGTGAAGTTCGTGCCTTCTTGCGGGGCCTGTTCTTGGATGCCTATGTGACCAGCGACGGGAAACTCTTTGGCATAACGCTGGCGAGTGAAAAACTGATTCGCCAGTTGCAGGTTCTCCTGCTCAACGTGGGCATTGTCGCCACGGTGCGGCAGGTGAGCGAACGGGCTTGGAACCTGACGGTGCAGGGGCAGGAATTGGCGCGCTTGGCGGAGTTTGTGGGCTTTGTCGAGGTGTGGAAGAACGAACGCATAAAGCGGCGGGACGAGGGCCGACTACACCGGTACCGAAATTACAGCCGCCTGTTGCCGCGCTTTGTCACACAGGCCTTACGGGATATGGCCTCCTCGACACAGGTAAGCCTCCGGAGCGCCTTTACGGCTTCCGGCGAAATGAACCGGTACCAACGGGTGCGAGTGAACTTGTATGCCGGTCATCGTTTGGAATGCGAAGATGCCCGTCGTGTGTTCGAGCACTTACAGCGTGCAGGGGGAACTTCTCCGGTTGCGGAAGCGTTCTTTGCCCACGACAAGGATGGTATGCTCTACGTCCCTGTGGAAAGCGTGAGCGTTGGTTTTGCCGAGGTGTTTGACATCCACGTGCCCGGAACGCACACCTTTATCGCCAACGGCCTGGGGAACCACAATACTATCAACTTCCCAGAAAACGCGACCGTGGACGACGTCAAGACCGCCTACTTCCTGGCCTGGCGCCTGGGATGTAAGGGCATCACCGTATATGTCACCGGCACGCGGAAGGAGGTGGTCCTTGAAACACGTGACGTACGGGAGAAGAAGCAGCGGGGGAACGCGTTAGCGCCGGCGCCCTCCCGGGAGGGGGTGCCCATTTGGCAGGCGGATGCCCGGTTGCGTCCGCGGCCAACGGTGCTTCAAGGAAAGACCTATCGGCGTCCTACACCTGTCGGTACGGCCTGGATCACCGTCAACAGCGATGAACAGGGTGAGCCCTTTGAGGTCTTTCTCAACGTAGGGAAGGCCGGCTCAGATGTAGCCGCGGATTCGGAGGCCATCGGCCGGCTTATCAGCCTTATCTTGCGCCTACCTTCTCCCATGTCCCCCACCGAGCGGCTGCGGGAGATCGTGCACCAGCTGAGCGGGATCGGCGGTGGCCGTGCGATGGGCTTTGGGCCGGAGCGGGTGCGTTCCCTCCCCGACGCCATCGCCCAAGTGTTACGACAACACCTGGAAGGCGCGGAGGTGCTCAACACAAGCCCTCACCAGCTCCGCCTCTTCGATAACGGAGAAACGGAGCCCGGCCCCTCCCTGGAAGTGGGGGACATCTGTGCCGAGTGTGGTCAGGCCACCTTCGTGCCCCACGAAGGGTGTCGTCGGTGCACTAACTGTGGGTACAGCGAGTGCTGATGGCGGTTCGCCCCGGGATGGGGTGCGGGAAGGTGACCTTTCCGGATAGGGACTCGGGCACCTTTTTCCAGCCTCTCCCGGGGCGACCAGATCCGTGGTTCGAAGAACAGGCGTATAGAAGGATGACACCACGCGCCGGAGATAGCGCGCCACTGCGCGCGGGAAATTTGACACATCGACCAAACTTCCCTCATAATATAGGTTCGCAAATTGTACAACGTTGGCATCCGTGTGGGGCGGGCACACAGAGCCGTGAACTATCGCCCGGGGGAAAGGGGCTACGTTAAACCATGAGAGGTTCCCTCACAAGAGAGCGCCTTTTGGAAAGGCCCCTCCTGGCCGGGCGTTTTTGCGCGTGTAAAAGCCCCTATCGGTGGACGGGAAGATGACGCACAGCGCCGCAGCGCGCGGGCGAGGAGGTAAGTTCCGGCAGAACTTCCCCTCGTCGTAGGGCATATCACAAAAGGAGTGAGGTGGGTATGAGCACACGAAACGGGCCGGTGCGCAAGTCCTACTCCCATCTGCGGGAGATCATGGATGTCCCTCCTCTAATCCAGGTCCAGCTGGACAGCTTCCGCTGGTTCCAGGAAGAAGGGCTACGGGAGTTGCTGGACGAGATCTCTCCCATTGTGGGGTACAACCAGAAGATCGAACTGCACTTCGGGGATTACCGCTTCGGTGAACCCAAGTATAGCCAGGAGGAGTGCCGCGAGCGAGATATGACCTACGCCGCACCTTTGTGGGTGAAGGTGCGGTTGGTTAACAAAGAAACAGGGGAAATCCAGGAACAGGACGTGTTCATGGGGGATTTCCCCATCATGACCGAGCGTGGCACCTTTATCGTCAACGGTGCAGAGCGAGTAGTGGTCAGCCAGCTTATCCGTTCTCCGGGCGCGTATTTCACCCTCGAGGAAGACCGGCTAGCCGAACGGGAGCTCTGCTACGCCAAACTCATCCCGGGGCGAGGTGCCTGGCTGGAGTTTGAAACCTCCCGCAAGGACGTGATCAGCGTAAAGATCGATCGCAAGCGCAAGCTGCCTGTCACGACCCTGTTGCGGGCACTGGCCGAAGTCGGGCGCACAAAGGATGGCTTTGACGAAGAGCTGCTCCCTCTGGGACGGGTTATCCAGGAAGGGACCGATGATGAGCTATTTGAACTCTTCCAGGATGTGGACACCGATCCGGAGCACCCCTACATCCAGGCTACCATCGAACAGGATCCGACGAAGAACGGCCTGGACGCGCTCCTGGAGATCTACCGCCGTATGCGGCCTGGTGACCCGCCTACAGAGGAAAACGCGCGGGCTTTTCTGGAGAACATGTTCTTTGACCCGCGACGGTATGACCTGGGGCGGGTTGGCCGTTACAAGTTGAACCGCCGTATTGAGGTGGACGTGCCCATGCGGGTGCGCACCCTCACCCACCAGGACTTCATTGCCCTCGTCAAGCGCATCATCCTCATTAACAACGGCGTAGCCCGACCGGACGACATCGATCACCTGGGCAACCGGCGGGTGCGCACCGTGGGTGAACTGCTTCAAAACCAGCTGCGGGTGGGCTTTCTCCGGATGGAACGGGTCGTTCGAGAGCGCATGTCCATCCGGGAGCCGGACCAAATGAGTCCGGTGTCGTTGATCAACATCCGGCCGGTGGTGGCCGCGGTACGCGAGTTCTTCGGCAGCTCCCCTCTGAGCCAGTTCATGGATCAGACCAACCCTCTCTCGGAGCTGACCCACAAGCGGCGGTTGAGCGCGCTGGGGCCGGGAGGGTTGCGCCGGGAGCGCGCGGGGTTTGACGTGCGCGACGTGCACCACAGCCATTACGGCCGTATCTGTCCCATTGAAACGCCGGAAGGCCCGAACATTGGTCTTATCAATTCCTTGGCCACCTACGCCCGGGTAAACGAGTACGGGTTCCTGGAGACCCCGGTGCGTCGTGTGGCCAAGGAGATCGAAAACGATCCCGATAAACTGGTAGGGCGTACTATCCGGGAACGCATTGAGGACCCGGAGACCGGCGAGATCATCGCGGAAGTAGGCGACGTGATCACCGAAGAGCAGGCGTTGCGCATCGCCGCGCTGGCCGACCAGAAGCCCACCATCAAGGTGCGACCGTACGTGACCGACGAAATTCGATACATCGCCGCGGACGAGGAGGACAAGTACGTCATTGCCCAGGCCTCCACACCCCTGGACGCGCTGAAGCAGTTCGTCCGCGATCGTGTGTCGGTGCGCCGGGAACAGACTTTTGGCACAGCCACGCCGGAGGAAGTGGATTTCGTCGACGTCTCGCCCAAACAGATCGTTTCCGTTTCTTCCTCCCTCATTCCGTTCCTGGAGCACGACGACGCGAACCGGGCCCTGATGGGGTCCAACATGCAACGTCAGGCCGTGCCCCTGGTGAAGCCGGAGGCGCCGCTGGTGGGTACGGGAATGGAACGGCGAGCCGCTCTGGATTCCGGGCAGGTGCTGGTGGCGGAGAAGGCCGGCGAGGTGGTCAAGGCCACCAGCGAAGAGATCGTGGTCCTGGAAGAGGACGGCACGCACCGGCGGTACCCATTGCGCAAGTTCCAGCGTTCCAACCAGTCTACGTGCATCAACCAGCGACCGGCCGTGCGCAAGGGGCAGCGGGTGGAGGCCGGTGACCTACTTGCCGACACGTCCTCCACCGACCAGGGAGAACTCTCCCTGGGCAAGAACGTGCTGGTCGCGTTTATATCGTGGGAGGGCGCGGTCTTCGAGGACGCGATCGTGGTCAGTGAGCGCCTGGTGTACGATGACGTCTACTCCTCCATTCACATTGAACGGTATGAGGCCGAAGCGCGGGACACAAAACTGGGCCCAGAGGAGATCACCAGGGATATCCCCAACGTGGGCGAGGACGCGCTGCGCGATCTCGACGAGAACGGCATCATTCGCATCGGCGCCGAAGTGCAGCCTGGGGACATCCTGGTGGGTAAGGTGACCCCCAAGGGGGAGACCGAACTTACGCCGGAGGAACGGTTGCTGCGGGCGATCTTCGGCGAAAAGGCCCGCGACGTAAAGGACTCTTCCCTGCGCTTGCCTCATGGTGAGAAGGGCAAGGTGGTGGACGTGAAGATGTTCGACCGGCAGGATTACCGGGATCTGCCTGCCGGTGTGGAAACGATGGTACGGGTTTCAGTGGCCCAGCGCCGTCGTCTGCTGGAAGGGGACAAGATGGCCGGCCGGCACGGCAACAAAGGTGTGGTCTCCAAGATCGTGCCGGTGGAAGACATGCCCTTCCTCCCGGACGGCACGCCGGTGGACATTATTCTGAACCCCTTGGGGGTACCCGGTCGCATGAACATCGGACAGGTATTGGAGACCCACTTGGGATGGGCTGCCCACCGGTTGGGCTTCATGGCTATGACACCGGTCTTCGACGGTGCTAAGGAGGAGGAGATAGAAGCCGAACTGGGTCGGGCCTGGCTCATCGACAAAGCATGGGCGGACATCACGCGTCGCGCGTGGGAAGCGGCCCGTGAAGCCGGTGTCAACACCGAAACCATGGAGGATGACGAAGAGGTGCGGCGGATGTACATCATCGACTGGCTCGCGCCGCTGGGTTACGACGTCCAGCGGTTGCTGACCGACCGCACCTACGTCCGACGTAGTGTGTTGCGCGAGTGGTTGAGGGAGCGGGGGTATGACCCTGAGCGTCTCCTCGCCTGGGAGGACGAGACCCTCTCCCTGGAGGAGCGGGCACGGCGCGATGCGGAGGCTCGGCGGGTGGCCCTTCGGGAGTGGCTCCTTCACCACGAGCAGCCCCTGCCAGAAGAGGACTCCCTGGAGGCCCTCCAGGCCGCGGCCGAGGCCTACAGCCGGGAAAGTGGCTGGCCAACCCCGCTCAGCGGCAAGATGACCCTCTACGACGGCAAAACCGGGGAACCGTATGACCAACCGGTGATGGTGGGGTACATCTATATGATGAAACTCAACCACATGGTTGAGGACAAAGTACACGCTCGCTCCACCGGTCCCTACTCCCTGGTTACCCAGCAGCCGCTGGGTGGCAAAGCACAATTCGGCGGCCAGCGCTTCGGTGAGATGGAGGTGTGGGCCCTGGAGGCCTACGGCGCGGCGTATACCCTCCAGGAGATGCTCACCGTCAAATCCGATGATGTGTCCGGTCGCGTGAAGACGTACGAAGCCATCGTCAAGGGTGAACCCATCCAGCCGCCGGGTGTTCCCGAATCCTTCCGGGTGTTGGTGAAGGAGCTTCAGTCCTTAGCCCTGGCGGTAGAAGTCATCAACGAGCGGGGCGAGGTCATTCGCTTTGGCAAGGAAGTGTCCGAGGAGCGCATCCCGCGTCTGGGGTTCAGCCTCTCCCTGCCGGGTGTCATGACCCGCCACGAAGTGGAACGGGAAGAAGAGGAAGAAACGTAATCGGGTTGTGGGGGGAAAGGACCTCCTTTTCCCCACGACCCGATGCCGGTGTGCTGTTTCATGACCCGCCGACGGTACAAAGGGAGCTCGTAGGTAACGAACGGAGGGGGTAACCGTGGAAGTTAATGACTTTGAAGCGATCCGCATTAGCCTGGCGTCGCCGGAACAAATTCGCTCCTGGTCTTATGGGGAGGTCTTGAAGCCGGAGACCATCAACTACCGCACGCTCCGACCGGAGCGGGATGGTCTGTTCTGCGAGCGTATCTTTGGGCCTACCCGTGACTGGGAATGCGCGTGTGGGAAGTACAAGCGTCCCCGCTACAAGGGGGTCGTGTGTGAGAAGTGTGGTGTGGAGGTGGCTCCCAACCGGGTACGCCGGGAGCGCATGGGCCACATTGAGCTCGCTTCACCCGTGGCCCACATCTGGTACGTCAAAGGAGTGCCCAGCCGTTTGGGCCTCTTGCTGGACATCTCTCCTCGTAACTTGGAGCGGGTCCTGTATTTCGCCCAGTACATCGTCACCAAGATAGATGAGCAGGCACGCACGAAGGCCCTGCAGCGCCGGGAAACCGCGCTGCGACATGAATTGGACAACCTGGAAAAGGAACTCCAGGCCAAACTGGACGACATCACAGCCCAGGAAGAGACCAACATCGCCGCGCTGAACGAGGTAGAGGCCGCTGAACTGGCCGCGTTGGAGGAACAACTGGCCCAACGCACCGACGAGGTTATGACCGTCGCGCGTGAGTTGCAGGCCACCTTGGAACAGCACATGGACAAGCGCCTAGAACAGGACCTGTACGTTCCCTGGGATGAGCAACCTATTTTCCCTGCGGGGACGACCATCACGCGCGCTCACCTGGAGGAGCTGAACACCGTTATTCGCGCTCGCCTGACCGAGGTGGAGGAAGAGATCCGCAAGGCGCAGGACCAGGTGCGACATCTCACCCAGAGCAAGCGCGATCAAGTGCGCCTGGAGGCCGACCAGAAGCGCGAGGAGCTGCAAGAGGCCTATGAGACCCGTCGGGAGGAGGCGCGACGTCAGGCCTACGCGGAAATTGCGGAGATCAAAGCGCTGCAAGTGGGTGACCTGCTTAACGAAGCCCAGTACCGGGAGCTCAAGCAGCGGTGGGGCGATGTTTTCGAGGCCGGCATGGGCGCAGAGGCCGTTCTGGAGATCCTGAAAACCCTCGATTTGGACAAGATGGCCAAGGAACTGCGCCGTGAGTTGCGCACCACCCGCTCCAAACAGCGACGGAAGAAGGCCGCCAAGCGGCTGCGGGTGGTGGAGGCGTTTCGTAAGTCGGGCAACAAGCCCGAATGGATGATCCTCACCGTCCTGCCGGTCATCCCGCCGGAACTGCGTCCGATGGTACAGCTGGACGGCGGCCGTTTTGCCACGTCGGACCTGAACGACCTGTACCGTCGAGTGATTAACCGCAATAACCGCCTGAAGCGGCTCCTGGAGTTGAACGCGCCCGACGTCATCATCCGCAACGAGAAGCGCATGTTGCAGGAGGCGGTGGACAGCCTGATCGACAACGGACGTCGCGGGCGGGCGGTCAGCCGTTCCGGCCGTCGCAAGTTGAAGTCCCTGTCCGACATGCTCAAGGGGAAGCAGGGGCGCTTCCGCCGCAACTTGCTGGGCAAGCGCGTGGACTACTCTGGCCGTTCCGTGATTGTGGTCGGCCCAGAGCTTAAGTTGCACGAGTGTGGTCTGCCCAAGAAGATGGCCTTGGAGCTCTACAAGCCCTTTGTTATGCGTCGCCTCGTAGCCCTGGCTTATGCCCACAACATTAAGAGCGCCAAGCGCCTGGTAGACCGCGAGGCCCCGGAGGTGTGGGATGTGCTGGAGGAGGTGGTTAAGGAACGGCCCGTCCTGCTGAACCGAGCACCTACCCTGCACCGCCTGGGCATTCAGGCTTTTGAGGTCAAACTGGTAGATGGCTACGCCATCCAGTTGCCGCCTCTGGTGTGCACCGCCTTTAACGCGGACTTCGACGGCGATCAGATGGCCGTGCACGTGCCCCTGTCCCAGAAAGCAGTGGAAGAGGCCCGCGAGCTGATGTTGGCTTCTCAGAACTTGTTGAAGCCGGCCAGCGGTGAACCCATCGTCGGGCCGACAAAGGACATGGTGTTGGGTACCTATTACCTCACCGTGGCCAAGCCCGGGGTCAAGGGGACCGGCAAGGTCTTTGCCAGCCTGGAAGAGGTCCGATACGCTTACGAGATGGGTTACGTGCACCTCCACGCGCCCATCAAGGTGTGGTACGAGTCCTGGTTGGACAAATGGCCCCTTTCCGAGCTGGGGCTGAGCGACCGAGTGGAGAAAGCTCTGCTCGACGCGGGCATTACCTCTGTTGGGGAGTTGGTGGCCCTGGTCAAGAAGGGCCGTGAAGCCGTGCTGGCCATTCCCAAGATCGGCCCGGCCGCGCTGGCAGAGATTCGCGATCGCCTGCTGTTGAAGAACATTGATCCGGAAAGGACCATTACCACAGGGCTCATTGATACTACCGTGGGGCGGGTGATATTCAACCTTCACCTCCCCGAGGAGATCCGTTTCGTCAACGAGGTAATGGACAAGAAGCAGGTGAACGCGGTGGTGGCCGAGATCTATCAGCGCCTGGGTCCGGAGCGCACCGCGGTCTTCGTGGACATCATCAAAGAGCTGGGCTTCAAGTACGCCACCCAAAGTGGCACCACCATCGCCATCAGCGACATCCGGGTGCCGGAGACCAAGGACAAAATCATCGAGGAAACCACCCGCAAGGTGGAAGAGGTGGAGCGCCAGTACCGTCGGGGGCTCATCACCGAGGAGGAAGAGTACCTTAAGGTGGTGGAGCTGTGGACCCGGGCGACCGATCTGGTCACGGAGGAGGTGCAGAAGCTCCTGGATCCCACCGAGGGGTTGGGCGCGATGTCTATCTCCGGTGCTACCAAGGGAGGCATCCAAACGGTGCGCCAGCTGGCCGGCATGCGCGGGCTGATGGCCGACCCCTCGGGCCGCATCATCCCGTTGCCCATTCGCTCCAACTTCCGGGAAGGGTTGAGCGCACTGGAGTTCTTCTTGAGCACCCACGGTGCCCGAAAGGGATTGGCCGACACCGCATTGCGCACCGCGGACGCGGGGTATCTGACCCGTCGGCTGGTGGATGTGGCCCAGGATGTCATCATCACCGAGGAGGATTGTGGCACCACAGCAGGGATCTGGATCGATCGTCAGAGCAGCGAGGAGATCGGGGAGGCCTTTACCGAGCGCATTGTGGGCCGCATTGCCGCCGCGCCCATCAGTGACCCTGAAACCGGGGAGATCCTGGTAGAAGCGGGCCAGATGATCGAAGAGGCCGAAGCCCGGGTCATTGACGCGACGGGCATTGAGAAGGTGTACGTCCGTTCGCCGCTGACGTGCCAGACCCGTTTTGGTCTCTGCCGCATGTGTTACGGTCGTGACCTGGCTCGCGGCGGCCTGATCGAACTGGGTGAGGCGGTGGGCATCATCGCGGCCCAGTCCATCGGTGAGCCCGGAACTCAGCTCACCTTGCGTACCTTCCATACCGGTGGCGTGGCCGGCGCCAGCGACATTACACAGGGTCTACCTCGCGTGGAGGAGCTGTTCGAGGCCCGTACTCCCCGGGGCGAGGCCGTCATTGCGGAGATTGACGGCAAAGTGGAGGTCTTCTGGGAAGGGGACGTGCGCAAGTTGCGCATCACAAACCCGCGGGTGGTGCGGCGGGAGATCGTTGTCCCTGAAGGGTATGAGATCATAGTCACAGAAGGGGACTCGGTCAGTGAGGACACGGTGGTGGCGCGCGGCCCTGAAGAAGAGATTGTCGCCGGCATGAAGGGCACCGTCCACATCGAAGCACAGGACGGTCAAACCGTAATCTACGTCCGTCGGGACGAAACCGAGGAGTGGGAGACGGTCATCTCGCCCTCTGCCCGTTTGCGGGTGGAGCCGGGGACCTTTGTGAAGGCAGGCGATCAGCTCACCGAAGGCGCGAAGAACCCGAAGGAAATCCTGCGCATCCAGGGACCGGAAGCGACGCAGAAATACCTGCTGGAAGAAATTCAGAAGGTCTACCGCTCCCAGGGTGTGATCATCCATGACAAACACATCGAGATCATCATTCGACAGATGATGCGACGGGTACGGGTGCGGGCTACCGGTGACAGCGAGTTCCTGCCCGGCGAATTGGTCGACCGCTTTGAGTTCGAGCGGGTGAACGCGGAGCTGGTGGCCCAGGGCAAGCGCCCGGCACGAGGCGAGCCCGTATTACTGGGCATCACGAAAGCGGCCCTTAACACCGAGTCCTTCCTGGCTGCTGCCTCCTTCCAGGAAACCACCCGCGTCCTGACGGATGCGGCTGTGCGGGGCGCGCGGGATGACTTACGAGGACTGAAGGAGAACGTCATCATCGGTAAGCTCATTCCGGCCGGCACAGGCTTCCGCGCCCGCATAGAGGCCAAACAGAAGCGCGACCGACTCCTGGCTCAGGCAGCTGCTTTTCTGGGCTCCGGCAACGTGCCCGCGGACGGTGAAGCTGCCGGCGGGGATGGGGCCTCATCCCTGACCACCAGCATGCCCGCGCCTCAGGATGGAGGCGAGGAGGAAGAAGCTTAACGCACCACAAAGGGGAGGGAGTTTGACGATCGATCCTCCATGTGCTAAACTGGCACACTGCTGTACCGGGTAAGGGGATGCCTTAACGGAAGATCACGCGGGGATGTGCAGAGCGGTATGACCGGCCCTGAAGACGGAATACCCATCCGCACTGCCTCCCCGCTTTGTGTGGGGAAGGAACACGTTTCCCCATCAGCATTCCGTGAACGCTGCAGGGAATAGTGAGGAGGTAACCTTGCCGACGATTAACCAGCTCGTGCGGAAGGGACGAAAACGGGTTCGGAAGAAGTCAAAGGCACCTGCACTTCAGTACACGTACAACGCCCTGAAGGGTGAGTTAAAGCGCTTGCCCAAAGGGTGCCCTCAAAAGCGGGGGGTATGTGTGCAGGTGCGAACCATGACGCCTAAAAAGCCAAATTCCGCGTTGCGCAAGATCGCGCGTGTGCGCCTGACCAACGGCATTGAAGTCACAGCGTACATCCCAGGTGAGGGGCACAACCTGCAGGAGCACTCGGTGGTACTGGTGCGGGGGGGGCGTGTCAAGGACCTCCCCGGCGTGCGGTATCACATCGTGCGCGGCGCGCTGGACGCTGCCGGCGTCGAAGGCCGCCGCCGTGGCCGTTCGAAGTACGGCACGAAGAGGCCCAAAGAGTAATTAATGTCCAATACCTAATACCTGATATTGGGTATGGGGTATCAGGTATTTTGAGATTGCGTGTGGGGGATCGCCTATGCCACGCCGATATCGACCGCCTAAGCGAGAGATTCCGCCGGACCCGAAGTACGGAAGTGAGAATGTCCAGCGATTGATCAACAAGGTTATGATGCGAGGCAAGAAGAGCCTCGCGGAAAAGATCGTTTACACGGCGTTCGAAATTGTGGAGCAGAAGACAGGGAAGTCCGCGCTGGAGGTGTTTGAACAGGCCTTGCAAAATGTCATGCCGGTGTTGGAAGTGCGGCCCCGCCGGGTGGGCGGTGCTACTTACCAGGTACCCTTGGAGGTAGCCCCCTTCCGCAGGCGAAGTTTGGGGCTGCGCTGGTTGGTCCAGGCTGCCCGCGAACGCCCAGGCAAGTCCATGGCCGAAAAACTGGCTGCTGAGTTGATCGACGCGGCCAACAACCAGGGCGGCGCGGTGAAGCGCAAGGAAGATACGCACCGCATGGCTGAGGCCAACCGGGCCTTTGCCCACTACCGCTGGTAAACCACCCACCGGCCAAGGTCTGTAAGCGCAGGTCGCGTGAGGATCTACATAACACAAGGACGCCGCTGGCACACTGCCGGCGGCGTCCTTGTGCGCAGGGGAGGGGCAACGAACCTGTCCTCTCGTTCTGCCAGCAGGATACATGCGTAAACCGTGAACGTGTACGTGCGAAAACACAGGAAATGTTGAGGGTACCATGCGTCGGGAAAACTTGCAACGCATTCGTAATATAGGAATTATCGCTCACATTGATGCCGGTAAAACCACCACAACCGAACGGATTTTGTTCTACACGGGTAAGACCTATCGGCTGGGGAGCGTGGATGAAGGCACGGCCGTGACCGATTACATGCCCCAAGAGAAAGAGCGGGGCATCACCATTACTGCGGCGGCCATTTCGTGCGAGTGGCGTGACCACTTCATCAACATCATCGACACGCCCGGCCATATCGACTTTACCGCCGAAGTCCAGCGGAGCTTGCGCGTGCTGGACGGGGGAGTGGTGGTGTTCGACGCGGTGGCCGGGGTGGAACCCCAGTCGGAAACGGTCTGGCGACAGGCGGACCGCTACGGCGTGCCGCGCATTTGTTTTGCCAACAAGATGGACCGGGTAGGTGCCAGTTACTGGCGTACCATCGAGTCCATTCGCGAGCGCCTAGGGGCCAAGCCGGTCGCCGTTCAGGTTCCCATCGGGGAAGAGGCTGCCTTCCGCGGGGTGGTGGACCTGGTCACCCTGAAGGCGTGGGTGTTCACCGATGAGCTGGGCGCCCGACCGGAGCTGGTGGAGGTGCCCCCTGAGTTGCGGGAGCTGGTGGAGGATAAGCGCGAAGAGTTGATCACCACGCTCGCCGATTACGATGACGAGATAATGATGCTCTACCTGGAAGGGGAGGAGATCCCACCTGAGACGATCAAACGGGTCCTGCGCAAGACCACTATTAACGGTGATCTGGTCCCGGTGCTCTGCGGCACAGCGCTGCGAAACAAGGGCATCCAGCCCCTGTTGGACGCCATCGTGGATTATCTCCCTTCACCGGTGGACATTCCGCCCGTTGTGGGGGTCAACCCTAACACCGGACAGGAGGAAACCCGGAAGGCCGACCCGGAAGGTCCTCTGGCCGCGTTGGTGTTCAAGATCGTCAGCGATCCCTACGTGGGGCGACTGGCCTATGTTCGTGTGTACTCCGGGCGGTTGCAGGCGGGCAAAGCGGTATTAAACAGCACCCGCAACCGCAAGGAGCGCATCGGTCGCCTGTTGCGCATGCACGCGGACAAACGGGAGGACATCAAGGAGATCGCAGCCGGGGATATTGGCGCCATCGTGGGGCCTAAGCAGACCTTTACCGGTGAAACCCTGTGCGATCCCGATCACCCCATTGTTCTGGAATCCATTGAATTTCCCGAGCCGGTTATTTCCGTCGCCATTGAGCCCAAGAGCAAAGCTGACCAGGACAAGCTGGCCCTTGCGTTGCAGCGGTTGGCCGAAGAGGATCCCACCTTCAAAGTGCGTGTGGACGAACAGACGGGCCAGACCATCATCTCGGGCATGGGAGAGCTGCACTTAGAGGTGCTCATCGACCGCATGATGCGCGAGTTCAAGGTGCAGGCCAAGGTGGGGCGTCCCCAGGTGGCATACAAGGAAACCATCACCCGGCCGGTGCGCGAGGAAGGGCGGTTCGTCCGTCAGACAGGGGGACGGGGGCAATATGGGCATGTCATTCTCGAGCTGGAACCCCTGCCGCCCGGATCGGGATTTGTGTTTGAAAACAAAATTGTGGGCGGGGTCATCCCCAAGGAATTCATCCCCGCGGTGGAAGCAGGAATTCGGGAAGCGTTGGACGCGGGCGTACTGGCCGGTTACCCGTTGGTGGACGTCAAGGCCACGCTGGTGGACGGGTCCTATCACGAGGTGGACTCCTCGGACATGGCCTTCAAGATCGCGGCTTCCATTGCGACCCGGGAGGGGGCCAAGAAGGCCGGGCCCGTGTTGTTGGAACCCATTATGAGGGTCGAGGTCACGGTGCCGGAGCAGTACCTGGGGGATGTTATCGGTGACCTGAACGCCCGGCGTGGACAAATTGAGAACATCGAACAGCGTCCGGACGGCACTCAGGTTATTCGGGCCCTGGTGCCCCTCGCCGAGATGTTCGGTTATGCCACGCGACTGCGTTCGTTGACCCAAGGACGGGGCACCTTCACTATGGAGTTCGACCACTACGAAAAGGTGAACGAAGAGGTGGCCCAAAAGGTTCTCACCGGTATTGCATGATGGGGGCTACCGGAGACCCCTTCACCAAACCGCACATAGGATTTGGCGTTAGGGCTTATCGGGCGTATAATTCAGTGGTTTTTCTGTGCTGACCAGTTCGGTTAGGTGAGAGATACCACGGAAGGACGCCAGAGGCCCTCGGGTCTCGAAGCGTCCTTTCGTATGCTTAATAGCGTGACACGTGTCCCATCACGAACATGGGGCCACAGAACACGAAGGGTTAACCCACATTTTGTATTTAAGGAAAGGAGCACACAGGGCCATGGGGAAGGAGAGGTTTGAGCGGAAGAAGCCGCATGTGAACATAGGGACGATAGGGCACATTGATCATGGGAAGACGACGTTGACGGCGGCGATTACGCGTGTGTTATCGACGGTGGGTTTTGCGGATTACACGCCGTTTGAGGAGA
>WFWT01000141.1 GCA_015490995.1 Anaerolineae bacterium
GACGCGGTGTACGACGACACGCCCACATTGATCACCACCATCGCGCCGGGCACTACGGCCATTCCTAAGGAGGGAACCAAAAAGCTGCGTCGAGCAGTGTTTGTCCTTAACGATGCGCGGCTACGCAACGATCTGCCCGTGGGCATAGGCGGGGCCGACTTTTACATCTCCTCCAACAACGACGGTGACGAGTGGGTCCATATGGTGGAGCTGGAGGTGAACCGGGAGACGTACGTCCCTGAACCCACGCCCACTCCGACGCCCACGGCCACGCCCACGCCTACCCCGACGCCCACGCCCACGCCCACGCCTACCACCGCCCGGGTGGAAGGTGTGGTGTGGAACGACCTCAACCGCAACTTGGTGCGGGAGGACGGAGAGCCCGGTGTCGCGGATGCCACCCTGCAACTGCTGGAGCAGGCATCCCTCGAGGAACGTTATCGCACCACCTCTGACGTGGACGGCCGGTACATTTTCCCCGTGGTTGATCCTGGAAACTACATCCTACGGGTAATCCCGCCGCCTGGATATCAGACCGCCCTGTTGCAGGATATCCCTCTTGGTTCCCTGGTGGGTGGGCAAGTGGTCCAGATTGACATCGCGCTCAACCAGGAACCCACTCCCACGCCAACCCCTGCCGTTGTCCAAGGACGGGTGTTCGCGGATGAGGACAACGACGGCGAGGCGGACGAGGGAGAGACCGGGCTGAGTGGCGTAGAGGTTAAACTCATAAGAGGGGAGCCTGATGGTGGCGTGTTCGCCACTACAACAACCGATGCTACGGGTGCCTTTGCCTTCACCAGCGTCCCCGATGGCACTTACCAGCTGGTCGTCGGCCGTGTAGAAGGGTACATCCCGCGAAATGGGTATGTGGTGGACCTTGCGGTCGTGCGCGGCCAGACGTACGAGGTGAACGTGCCCATGCGCGCGGTGAAGGAGCAGCACCGGATACCCGGCGTGTGGCAATAACACGGGAAGGAACCCCGGGGCGGTTCTCAGGTATCTGCCCGAGGACCGCCCCTTACTTGGTGTGTCGCTGGCTGCAAGAGCAACGTGGAACCGGGTGGTCCCAACATGAGGGTAGGGACGATCCGGTGCCTTCTCATCCCCACGGACTGCTATCCGGCACGACAACTTAACTTCGACAAAGCGAGGAGGAGTACATGACGCGAGGGCTATCGCAGGTGGTGATGGCTGTGTTGTTGCTGGTCGGCATGTTGATGATGGTGGGGAGCAGTTTGGCCGAGAGCGATACCCCCGCGCCCGAGGCGGTGCAGGTGCCGGTCACGCCGGTAACATACCCCGGCATTTACATGGCCGGCAATTACCTGATCTCCCCTCGGCCTATCATCGATCGCTTACGAGCCGACTGGCCTATTGAAGGGGTGCTGGTGACCGTTAATTGGGCTTACATCGAAGATGAAGTGCCGGGAGAGTACGATTGGTCGCTGTTGGACGAGGTGTTGGCGTGGGCCGGCGCGAGCAGCAAGAAGGTGGCCCTTCTGATCTCCACGTACAACGGCTGGGCCGACGGGGGCGTTGTCAATGCCATGCCGCGTTACCTGTGGGATCCCTCTAATCCTTATTATGCCGACTATCAGAGTTGGCCGGCGGTGGTAGATGCAGGTGAGTGGCGGTGCGCCGGTGAGCCGGAGCGGCAGGGGTGTGTGGATGGCTATGGGCCGGGCAAACGCTGGCTTTATCCTCGTTATTGGTCCGACACGTACATTGAACGCTATCGGCAGTTCATTGAGGCGTTGGGCGCGCGCTACAAGGACGACCCCCGAATCGAGTTTGTGGCCATCGGCGCAGGCATGTACGGTGAGATCCACGCGGTGGACTATGGCACAGAGCTGGTGGACCACATGCGCACCGCAATTCAGCAGGACCTGGCTCAGCGGACGCTCTTCTGTGAGCCTGCCTGCACCGATGAGGTGAGTGTGTGGGTAGCCTTTGTGAAGAAGCTCATAGACATTTACACCACCGCGATGCCCACCAAGGTGCACTTTGCCCAGACGGCTACCTTCACCTTCTCGCCGGGGGAACGGGTGCCTATTGCCCAGTATGCTAACCAGCAAGGCGGGCGCGTTGGCCTCTCCATCAACAACATGTACCCCAACTGGGTGGGCGCGTACATTCCCACCGCGTACGGGGATCAAGGGTACTTTGGTCAGTTCCCATCGCACGGTCACTTCGACCAGGAGGGCAACGCGAATAACCGCTTCCCCACGGCCACTGAAGGGTACTGGTACTGGTTGGCTTGTGAGGGAAAGAATGACCCCACGTTGGAGGAGGTAGGGGTCTACTGGGCCATGTTGCAGTCCCTGGACAAGCGGGTAGATTACTGGCGGTTGAACTATGACCTGTTTATGACCAGCACCGGGGAGCCCCGGCCCAGGTTGCTGAACCTCATTGAACAGTGGCGTCCCTTCCTGGGACGGTCATTGGCTGATCCCAACAACCCGGAGCGGTGGCCACCCGCCGTGTTCGTCGCGCTGCGGGAGTTCCGAGCGCCGTACGTGCCGTGTTGGTGGAGCCGTTTGTCGCTCCCTTGGCAGGGCTATCCCGAGGTGGGCGATTACGAGTACTGGCTTTACCATGACCGCACCATCGCGCGCGGCCGTTCTGTGCCTGAGACGGCTTTCCCCACCGTGGAGACCTGGTCGTCGTTCTTCACGTTGCAGGGCCTGGGCAATCCCACCGATCCCACCAACTGGTATCCCATGCCCGACGTGTACAATTCCAAGCTGCCCAAGACCAAGGAATCCTGGGTGACCCGCAGGACCGACGAGCGTAACGGTCAGGACCGCATGTACTTCAAGATCGATGACCGGTACGCGTACGACTTACCTTCGGGCACGGTTGTTACTGTGACCGTTACATACCTCAACGACGCAGGGGATACGTGGAGCCTGGTGTACGACAGTCAGAGGGGCCCGGCAGAGATCGTGATAACCAACGATGATCCGGGCGCGTCGGGGTTGGGCGGCGGTGAATGGACAACCGTGGAATTTGTGCTCCCTGACGCGCGGTTCGCCAACGGTCTGACAGGTGGCGCGGACTTTTATCTCTCCTCCCGCGGGGATGGGGACAACTGGTTCCACTTGGTGATGGTAAGCGTGGGACGGAGCCGACGCCAAGCGACACCAACACCTTGGCCGACACCCACTGCGACTCCCACGCCACAACCGACGCCGACCCCCACACCAACCACGGCCACGGTGGTCAGCAAAGTGTTCTTTGACGCGAACCAGAACGGCATCCTCGACCCAGGGGAGGCGGGCGTCGCCGGAGCCACGGTCAGTCTGCTCCTCGGCGGGAGTCAGCCTGTGGGTGACCCCGTGGTTACCGACAAGACGGGTGTGGTGCGCTTTGAGGGACTTCAGCCGGGGTTTTACATCATTCAGATGACCGCACCGCCTGGCTATCGCAACACCACGGTCACCACGTATGCCGGGTACTTAGGTGCGGGTACGGTGAAGACCGACTGGAATTTCGGTCTGTACGCGGAGCGGCTGTACGTTCCGGCGGTGACCAAACCGTAAATCAGACACCGGGGTGTCGGCCGTCAATCGGCCGGACACCCCGATGCGCACCTCAGGAGACGGCACAGGTGGGTAGCAATGCGGGGGCGTGAGCTGTGGATAGGAGGGGTAATGATAGGGGTGGTCATATGGCTGGCCGGGGCCGGGGCGGTTACTGCCGGCAGGCCGGCTCCCCTCGACCGTGCTGTCGAGCGCGATATCTTACCGGTCCAGACGCAAACCCCTATACCCCTTCTCACCGTCACGCCCCGGTGCTCCCTGGCGTGCAATGCCGAAGTGGTGGACACGACTGTAGGCGCGCCGGCGGAGGTCTCCCGTTACAGTTGTCGTCCCGATTGGAACGAAAGCGGTCCAGAGCATTGGTACCGGTTCACCATCACGACTCCCCAACCGGTCACGGTAACCCTGGACAGCGAAGTTGACCTGGACCTCTTCCTCTTAAGTGCACCGGCACCGGGGGCGTGCATCGCTGCCGGCGATCGATATCTGGTCCCCGGGGAAGGGGGGATGCCCGAGGTCCTCCCCTCCGGAGAATACTATCTTGTGGTGGACGGATATGAGGGGAGCGCCGGTACTTATCGACTGCGGGTGATGTGCCCGCTTGGCCCCTTTGCCACAC
>WFWT01000142.1 GCA_015490995.1 Anaerolineae bacterium
AGGGCCGCAGTTGGTCACGGCAAGGGGCTATCCACATGGCCAAGGTGCGCGAACAAGTGGTCAATGGCACCCTGAGGCGTTGGTGGAGAAGACCGTCGACCAGGCCTTCCTTTGCCCCACGCCCCTCCCGAACCGGACACCCACGCCACCGGCGGCAGGACGACGTGTGGTTGCAGGCCCGCCTGCCCGCCTTGCAAGGCTCATACGCCCGTAATCCCTTCCGTCTGTGGTTAGAACACACTCTCCGTCACCGACTAAACTGATACAGTCTCTTCGATGAACTCGCGCAGGTCATCATAGGTGAGGGGGTTCTGCTTCAGGGTGAAGTGCTTGTTGGTGCGCAGGTCGTATACCCACAGTTCTCGCGTCCACGGTCGCGAGGACGCGGGCTTGCGGTCGAAGAAGAGCACATTGGCCTTGACTCCCTGGGCGTAGAAAATACCCGTGGGCAACCGCAGCAGGGTGTGCACGTCGGCCTGCTGCAAGAGGCGGCGGCACACGACTTTGCCCGCGCCTCCCTCAAAGAGGACGTTGTCCGGCACGACGACCGCGACCCGGCCGTGTTGTCCTTCCATAAATCCCCGCGCGTATAATCTCTCTCAGTCCCTTGCTCCGCCGTGAGCTGGCGGTCCTCCTGATATAATGAGCAGGCAAGGAGGAACGCCCATGACGGTGACACAGACATCGCTCACGCTCCGCACCGCGCGGGAGAAGTTCATCACCGCTCTGGAAGCAGACGGACTGTCTCCCAACACCATCCGCGAGTACTGCCGTGTTACCGGGCAACTCCTCGCCTTCTTCGGCGACATTTCCCCGGCCGAACTCTCACCGGACGACCTGCGTCGCTTCCTCGCCGACTACCGACGTTCCCGCAGCCCCAAGACCGTCTATAATGCCTGGGTGGTACTACGCTCCTTCTGGCGCTACCTGGAAGAGCACAGGTATCCCAACATCGCCCGGTCGCTGAGAGCACCGCGATATCCGCGACCTGCGACGCGGCTGTTGACCCCTCAGGACATCCGGTCTCTGCTGAAGGCCTGCGAATACACCGCCCCATCCAAGGACAAACGAAAGCCCTTCCGGATGCCGCGTCCTACCGCCAGGCGCGATAAGGCACTCGTTCGCTTCCCTAACCCCAAAGCCCTCGTCGCTTACGCCGGCCTGGACGTCACCCTCCACCAGTCCGGCTGCTTCCAGGGCCGTCGCCGCCTCTCCAAACGGGGCGACCCCTTACCCCGCCACGTCCTCTACCTCATGGCCGTCACCCTCACACGCCACACCCGCCGCTTCACCCAGGCCTTCACGCACTACCGCCAAAAGGGCCGAGCCGTCCGCAAAATCTTCGTCATCCTGAGCGTAAGGCGGAGATTTCTTGCGTAAAGTCTTGACCGGGGACATAATGTGGACACAGATGTGTCCACATTAGAGGAGGCAGGAGAATCATGCCTTACGTGAGTGTGCGCGAACTCAAGGGACAACTGAGCCGCATCCTGCGGGATGTGCGGGAGAGGCAGGAGGAGTATCTGATCACTTATCACGGGCGTGTGGTGGCGCGCCTGTCCCCAGTGTCTCCCTCTACACAGAGTGTGGATGAAGAACAGGTGCGGAAAGTGATGCGCGACTTGGACCGGTTGGCCGCGGAGATCGGTCGCAGGTGGCCTGTTGGTGTTTCGGCCGTGGAAGCTGCACGCGAACAGCGCCGGGAACTTTGACCATGGTCGTGGATGCCAGCGTGTGGGTAAGCGTCCTGGTACCTCAGGATGTCCATCACACACAAAGTCGCGCCTGGCTGGAGGAGCGAATGCGGGAAGGGGCGCTGCTAATTGCTCCTGTTATCCTTCTGGCCGAGGTAGGCGGCGCTGTGGCGCGACGGACGGGGGAGTCAGGGTTAGGTAGACGTGCGGCAGAGGTACTGTTGAGCCTGCCCAATTTACGGCTCGTGCCCGTTGATGATCGAGTGGGATACGAGGCCGCGCGCCTGGCAGCCCAATTGGGCCTGCGCGGAGCGGATGCGGTGTACGTGGCCACTGCTGCGCTACTGGGCGTTCCCCTGGTTACCTGGGACATAGAACAGCGAGAGCGCGCTCAACCTGTGGTCGAGGCCTATGAGCTAGGCCATGCATTATAAATGCACCAGGAGGAATAGCCGAAGTCACGACGTTCTAGCAGCACCTTCGAAAAGAGCGTAAAGTGGGCGAAAACACCGTGACACCCCGGCGGTGAACGTGTTCCAGAAAAGCCCGGCTCTCTGAAGACCTGCTTCCGTAGGGTTGAGCGCGTTGATGTACACACTGGCGTCGCGGGCCTACATTTCGCGTGTGGGGCTTCGCGGATGCGCTCGTTGACACAGGTTTCCTCCGTTAGGCCGTCATATGACAAAATCGCGTGAACCGGGTTGACCGCAAACCAGGACTACGGAATGTCCACCACGGGCAGGTAG
Organism: Anaerolineae bacterium; assembly: GCA_015490995.1. Lineage (GTDB taxonomy): Bacteria > Chloroflexota > Anaerolineae > JAADDB01 > JAADDB01 > S141-23. Next base: position 2,441 of record WFWT01000142.1, read on the forward strand.
GAACGGCACTCCAGGATCACCGCTACGCCTCTGATATTTACCTCGTCCACAACGTCACCAGCCTCGGCGTCCCGCACGCACTGATCGGAAGCCGGGACCAGGCGGTACACGGTCCCCTGCGCCAACACTGTCATTACTCGCACTGTCCCTGACGCGTAGACCTGCCCCGTACCATGACGCAGGTCGTACAGGATGTGCGGCCGCGTTTCCTCCCGGGCCTGGACGGTGAAGGCGACAGGCTGCTTCGGGTCCTGGGGAGTGACAGCGATGAGATACTCGCCGTTCAACTGCATCGCGCTCACCACCGCGTTATCGACTTCGGTGATATCCTCAAACGCCAGCTCGCCATCCAGGATGATATCCTCATAAGGGGCCAGCAGGCCTACCGCCTCGGCGATGTAGAGGTAGTCCGCCATGTCGTCGAAGTCGTCAAAAGAGTAGAGGGAGAAACCGGTGGCACCGTTCAGAAAGAGGTGGGTGATAACATCAAAGATGCGGGCAGGCGCCATCTCGCCGTAAGTGCCCGTAGTGATCCAGGGGATGAGCTCGTAGCCCGGGGGCAGCGCCTGCCGGTTCAGGCGCACAAACTGGGCAAAGCGGTCCAGCCGAGGCTGGAACCTGTACAGCGAGGGCTGGGGGATGATCCCCAGGTCCTGGAGGACGCTCCAGCGGAAGGCCTGGTAGCCGTAATCGTAGGCGGGCACAACGCCGAAGAGGGCTATCTTTGTGTCCCTCGAGGCGGTCCGCACGGTTTTCACCAGCGCAGCCATGAACTCACGGGCGATGCGGTCGGCCAGCGCCTCGTCGGTTTCGTCGGGAAGGCGCCGCGCGTCGGCGTTGGCCGACTTGGCCACATTAGCCAGCCACTCCGCCCGCGTGGGAAAACGCTCCGAGTCGATGAAGATGTAGTCCGGTCGGGTGGCCTCCACAACCCGGGCCAGGTTTTCCAGGTCACGACGGAAGAAGAGCCCGTCGTAGGCCAGGTCGATGCGCGTCACCTCAGGGTCCGCGTAGTAGGTTACCGCGTTGAGCCACTTCTGCCGCTCCACTTTTTCCTGCGCGGGCGTCAGGTTGAAGCCGGAGAAATCGAAGGCCAACACGTCCTGGACGCTCCAGGTGAGAAGGTTGAAAATCCCTGGGCCGTGAAAGCCGTCATAAAAGGTGCTGTGCTCCGGCCCATAGAGCATCCCTGCCCACGCTGGACCGGAGCGTTCTTCCGGCGTCGCGTACAGGTGGGGCCACACGGCCGGGTCGTAACGGTGGGTGGTCACGAAGGGCACCACGTTGAAACCCAACCGTCGGTAGGTGCGCAGGGCTGTGGCAGCCTCGCCGGGGAACAAATCGCCGTAGGCCCAGGTGATCCCGGTGCGCAGGCGGCGAGGCAAGGAGACCTGAGGGAGCGCCACGGGGCGAATCCTCACCCGCTGCCAGTTGTCCTGTCGCGCCCCATCCACCGCCCGAGTATAGGCCCGCAAGTCCATGAAGAGCCCCTCCCGACCGATCACGTCCGGGGAAGTAAAACGCACGTACAAGGGCAGCACCCGGTTCCGGTACGACCAGTCCCTGTCCGGCCGCTCCTTAACTAGCCGGTAGCGCCGGTAACCGGGTGGCAGGCTGCCGTCGTCCACCGCGTCGGAAACGTCCTGCACAGCATAAGCGAAGGCCGGGGCGTGGGCAGGACGGTAATCCACAAGGGCAATCCCCACCGGCAACTGGACCTCCACGGTGATCGGCTTCGCGCCTCCCAGGGGCAGGAAGAGGCTGCCACCGTCGAAGAGGGTTATCATCTCCTTGCGCAGCGGGAAACGCACATCGCCCGGAATGGAGGGCAGCATGACCCGAGGCCCGGCAAAGCCTGACGGCAGCGGGTCAGAAGTGCCGTCCTCATAGGGCACGATAAGAGCCACAGGGACGAAGCGGCCATCCACCTGGGGGAAGGAACGGGTGCGCAGCCCGGTGGCCGGGGTAGCAAAGGTGTACCCGTAAGTGCCGTTCCACGCGCTGTGCAAGCCGATGTAATAGACCCCTGGCCGGGCGAAGGAGAGGCGCAGCGCGGGCGTGGTCGTCAGTGCGAAGAGTCCTTCTCCTCGGAAACGAACGTCCCTTGTGCCGTCATCCTGGGGTGTGTAGGTCCACCAGGCGTACAGTTCGACCTGGGAAGCCAGCTTCGGATCGCGAGGCACCGCGCGAAGGACCGCTTCTCCCGGCCGTCGGGGATCCACCTCCGCGATGAGGTCGAAGGTGAGGTTCTCGAAGCTGTGGTCGTAGTGCACGGCCAGGACATTGGAGTACCGGCTAACGCGCCTGCCGCCGTTGCTCTCCTTCTCCGTCCAGGCGCTGACCCGCAGGTAGAGGGGGCCGTCGTCCGCGCTGCGCCGTCCCCAAAAGGGGGTAAAGCGCACCACGCGCTCGGGACGGTCGAACCAGAGGGGGTAATACTCGTCCGTAATCACCTCACGGCCATCCGGGCCCGCAACGCGCTCTAGTTTGTACCAACGGGCACCGGGCACGGTGGAGGTGATGCGCACGACGATGTGATCGCGGAGAAGAGGCGCGTCAGGCGAGGAGGGGGGCTCGATGGTCCAGGCGATGGGAGGGAGGGGTGCCGTGGGGGTGATCATGGCACGTCTTAGAAAGGCGTTGCCTTCGCTCCCTCGGTCTCCGGTGGCCCTCACCATCAGGTCAAACGAGGCTATCAGCATTCCCAGGAGCAGTAAAGTCAACACAGCATGTTTGGTGGGATAGCTCAGCATGAGATACAAATGGCATCGCGAGGGGCGCCCGTGGCCACTTGCAACGACTTTATCAATGAGCACATCTTCACACATTCTTATGAACTCCTCCACCTATGCCGGACCTGACCTATACCCCGCCTTCCTGCACACCTCCTCCACCACCCTGGCGTGCTCCTCCGCATCAGGGTGAGCGATGGAACGCTCATACTCCACGCGAATGCGCATCAACTGACATGCCTCTGCATACCGTCCCTGTTCCCTGTAGATGTCTCCCAGGCTCCAGGCCGCTATTGCCTCCCCGTACCGATAACCGATTTCCCTGAAGATGGCCAGGGCCTGCTGGTGGTACTCGATGGCGCGCTGGACCTCGCCCAGGTCATGGTAGGCCCGGCCCAGGTTGCCCAGGTCTGCGCCCTCCCCGTGGCGGTCGCCGATCTCGCGGGCGATGGCCAGGGCCTGCTGGTAGTGCTCGATGGCGCGCTGGACCGCGCCCAGGTCATGGTAGGCGCGGCCCAGGTTGCCCAGCCGTGTGCCTTCGTTGCGGCGGTCGCCGATCTGGCGGGCGATGACCAGGGCCTGCTGGTAGTACTCGATAGCGCGCTGGACCTCGCCCAGGTCATGGTAAGCCAGGCCCAGGTTGCCCAGCCATGTGCCTTCGTTGCGGCGGTCGCCAATCTCGCGGGCGATGGCCAGGGCCTGCTCGTAGTACTCGATGGCGCGCTCGACATCGCCCAGGGCATAGTAGGCGCGGCCCAGGTTGCCCAGGCGGTTGCCCTCCCCACGGCGGTCGCCGATCTCACGGGCGATGGCCAGGGCCTGCTGGTAGTAGTCGATGGCGCGCCGGACCTCGCCCAGGGCATAGTAGGCGCGGCCCAGGTTGCCCAGGTCTGCGCCCTCCCCGCGGCGGTCGCCGATCTCGCGGCTGATGGCCAGGGCCTGCTGGTAGTAGTCGATGGCGCGCTGGACCTCGCCCAGGGCATGGTA
>WFWT01000143.1 GCA_015490995.1 Anaerolineae bacterium
CACCTGGCTCACGTTGGTGAAGGTGCTCTCCCGCACGGTGATGTCCTGGGCCTGGGCCGCGGAGACGCCCACGGGCGCATCGCTCACCGTGGCGCGGTACACCTCGCTGCCCTGGGTGCCGGTGATGGCGATGGCCGGGCCCTTCACCCCGTTGACGGTCGCGGACGAGAGGAGGAAGCCGTGGCCGCCCTCGAAGTAGAAGCCGTTCTCGGTGTGCGCGCCGCCCGTGACCCGCACGTCGACGAGGGGGTTGGTATCGCCCCGTGGCGGGGTGCAGTTGTAGAAGGCCAGGGCCCGCTTGCCGATGTTCTGGAAGCGGTTGGGTCCGTATCGGAGGTCGACCTCTGAGGAGGCCTCACAGCGCAGCCCCTCCTCGATCTGGTCGGAGATCTGCACCCCCCACAGGCGGATGCGGCTGGCGTTCTTGAGGTGGACGCCGTAGCGCCCGCCCGAGAGTTGCACGTTGCGCAGGGTGAGGTCGCGGCTGTCCTCCACGTACACGCCCGTGTCCTGCGCGCGCACGGCGACAATTTCGCACCCGACCAGGCTCGTCTCTTGGGCGCCGTTGCGGATGTCGACCAGGGCTTGCCCGGGGCCATATCCATCCGCACTTTTCAGCACACACGCGCCATCGCCGCTCCTGGTGAACCGGGTCCCCTGGGCGCCGTCGACGCGCAGGCCCACCTGTTTGTTGTTGAGTACCCGGTTGTTGGTCAGCCGTGTGTTCTCGGCACCGTGGATGAGCACACCGCCGCCGTTTACCTCGATCAGGTTGCCCTCTATCTGGTTGTTTACCGCGTCGCCTGTCCCTTCCTTTTCCACGACCAGGCCGAAGTTGGGCTGAAATCTCACCTCGTTTTTGCTGACCCGCGCGTAGGACACATTGCGCAGGTGGATGCCGTTGCCCGTGGCGCTAGGCAGGGCCGCGGCCGTACGGGCGGATAGGTCAGTCGGCAGGCGGCCTATCGTGTTCTTCTCCACCACGGTCTCCCAGGCGCCGTCCACCACCACGCCCGCGCCGTTCTTTTCAAGGGTGTTGCGCTCCACCGTCACGTGCTGGTCGTCGGTGGTGTCATTTTCGCCCACATAGACGCCGAAGGAAGCGTTGTCGTGAATGCTGTTCCTGCTGATGTGGCTGCCGTCCACGTAGCGGAAGAAGACGCCGTAGTAGTTGCCCGAAATGCGATTCCATTCCAGGGTGATGTTGTGGAGCACCCGCTGGAAGTCCGCTCCCGTGGCCAGGATGCCCGCGGCTCCGTTGCCACTCGCTCCACTGATGTTCAGTCCCTGGATGGTCGTGTTGTCTCGCGACAAGGTGAACACAGGCCGGTTCGGGTCCTGGGCGACGACGAAGACGTCGCTGCCCCCTAGGGTGGGTGATGCGGTCCTGGAGGCGAATCCGGAGGCGAACGGCCGAATGGTGAGTTCCTTGGTTACCTGCACGTTTTCCGTGTAGGTGCCGGGGCACAGTTTCAGGACATGGCCGTCCCTTGTGTCGTCCCAGTCAATGGCCCCTTGAATCGTGCCGAAACCCTGCCAGGGGTCGGACGTGATATCCCACACCCGCGCCACCTGGTGCAGGGGCCCCACGATGGGGGCGGGCGGCAGTTTCTCGTACTTGTCCACCGGTTCCACGGGGGCGGCGGACAACCGATTGACGCCGGTGGTGGTGCGGTAACTCTTGGCCAGTTTGTTCGCGTCGTTGTCCCACACCAGTTGGGTCGGGTCCAGCACGTAGCGCAGTTCCAGGGTCACGGCACTCCCCGCGGGGATGCGAATGCTGACATTGAAGGCGATGGTGCCGTTGTCCTGGTTGTAGGTGGCCGTGCCCAGGAGTCGATCCCCCTCGTACAGCCGCGCTTCTTTGATGTCCTGGGCCTCATTGCCCGTGCCCGAGGCCTGGAAGGCAATGCTGTTCACCTGCCAGTCAGACACCTCGTTCACCGAGATGGTCACCCGCTGCACCGTCCATTCCTGGTCGTTGGGGCATCTCTGCACGGGCTGCCCGCCGCCGCTCATAGTCAGGATGGCGATGCGGTCGAGGACGAACTTGTTCTTGGTGTAGTAGCCCGAGGGCGGGTTGTTGTACTCGATGGTGCGGCTGTCGATGACCTTGCCCGGGGGCTGGGTTTCCGCACGCACGGCCACGTAGCCCTCCTTGGGCTGCACGCGCAGACGGTAGAGGAAGTAGTCCTTGTTCTCCCAGCGGAAGAGGTAGAACCAGCCGTTACGGTGGGTACGGGTTTGCTTGAGGAGATCCCACCTGCCGGTGTACTTGTTGTATCCCAGGAGTTCAACGATGAACTCCGCCAGGACACGTCCCTTGCTGTCCGTCACCTGGCCCTGGAAGTGGTAGTTGCGGACGGGGGTGGGGGAGGGCGTAGGGGTAAAGG
>WFWT01000144.1 GCA_015490995.1 Anaerolineae bacterium
ACCCCTACCCTTACTCCCACACCGGAAGTCGTGCAACGCGACACGCCCGCTATCTCGCCAACAGCCCCTGTGTCCTGGCGCATTCAGGTGACGGAAGCCCAGGTGACAGCGCTTCTCCGCCAAAGTGAGGGTTTGCCTGTTACGTTGAGCAACCCGGAGGTTCATTTCTTGGCTGATGGACGCATAACGGTTCGCGCTGAACAGGTGCGTTATGCGTGGATTCGCCTGGAGCGCTTGGAAGTCACTGCACGCGTGACGGTGGAGGCGTGTGTGCCTCAAGTGGTGGTGGAGTCGATACAACCGCAGGATTTGACCACGCGGTTGCTGTCCTCGCTGATAAACGAGGCCATCCGACGATATTGGGGAGCATATTGTGTGCAGGAGGTCACGGTCACGGAGGGCCAAATGATCATCCAGGCGATGCCCCGGCCGACACCGTGAGCGCTGCTCAGCGGCGAGACTCCGGTCCGTACCGCCATGTCTGGTATCGTTCCACCACGGCGACTGCCCAGGGGCACACCCGTTGGTACAGCCACCGGGGACTTCTGGTTAAGCGGGCCAGTACCTGTCCCGCGTATTCGCGGGGTGTCTGGAAGGGCATGTGAGGCACACCGAGCACACGCCCCAGGCTCAGAAAGGCCCTATATCCCCGAGCAGCAGCGGGTAAACGTCTCATCCAGAGGAGTACGCCGCCACCGGCGATAAACATTAAGCTCAGCAACGATATCCCCAACCGGCGCGCCCAGGTCGAGGCCACCTCCGTGCGCCAGCGGGCGCGAGCCCAAGCCCGGAACCGTTGAAGGGCCGTGGTATCTTGTCGGAGGGCAGATGAGGCTGTTGGGGAGGGCGAAGACCATCGGGGTACGGTCCGAATAGCCGTCGGTTCGAAAGGTACCCATCCCACCCCGGGAAAGTACACTTCCGGCCAGGAATGCGCGTCCCGCTCTGTCACTCGGTACACCTGCGCTTGAGGATCCCACGTGCCCTGCGCGTATCCAATGACAAAGCGGGTGGGGAGTCCGTTTAGCCGTGCCAGAACGACAAAGGCCGTGGCGTAATAATCGCAGTAGCCCAACTGGAGGTCGAACAGAAACCAGTCTACCAGGTCTCTGTCGGATGGGGGAGTAGGGACGTCCAGAGAGTAAGGGATCTGTCGGAGGTAGGCTTCAATGGCGCGGGCTTTCTCGTAGGGGGTGCGGGCATTTCGGGTGATCTCGCGGGCCAGGGTGCGCACGCGTTCGGGTATCTCTTCAGGCAGCTGGAGGTATTGCCTGCGAATCGCATCCGGATATGTGGTTCCACCGCGGCGGAGTATTGCTTCGCTCCAGGCCGGCACCGCGGCCAACACGGTGTATCGTCGGACGGGCGTGTCCAGTTCCATACCCACCCACGCTTCCGACGTGTACATCAACATGCGTGCCGGGCGGTCAACCGCGATGGGCATCCCCGCCGCGTACACATCTCCTACCGGTCCCGCGAACTGCACCATGTGGCTCACCAGGCGCCGTGTTCGGGTGTCAGGGGTCACCCATGCGACCCCTGCCGTGAGCGGACGGGGTTGCCAGGGGGAGATGACCCACCCTTGACCGGTGTACACATCGTAAGCACGTCCGAACCAGTATATTCCCTCGGGCCAGGGGAGGCCTTCCGGCCGTACTTGCATGACTTCCCGGTCCAGCAAGTCAGGGCCGGCCCCCAGCTTGTGAGCGCGCGGGAGACTTGCCGGCACAGGCAAGGGGGCCGTGCCGGGCGATGGCCGGGACACATCGGGAAACAGGCGCGCCGCGCCAGCCTCCACCCGTTGCCACGGCCCTTGCACAATTTCCCGAACCTGAGCGTGCAAACGAGGAGAGAGGATGACGGGGAGCACGGGACTGGTCACGAACACGAGCGCAGCAAGGGTAAGGCCCACCAGGCCGAAGTCCAGCTGGATTTGGTCGGAATAGTCCACTCGACGGCGTCTCCAGTTCTGTTCCAGCCGGTGGTAGTGGGTAAGGGTGGCCAGGATGACGGCCAGGCTTAAGCTGCCCACCAGCCACCAGAGACTGCGGCCTGCGAGGTATGCGTTCCAGGCACACAGGGCTACCCCCGGCATCGCGGCGAGGAGGCCGTCCCGTCGTTGTCGGACCGCCCATACCACCCACCAGGCCAGGAAGTACAATCCCCCGCTGAAGAGCGTCACCAGGGCGAACTGGCCACTGTTCACGTTACCGGTCCATGCCAGGCGGGCCCACAGGACCATTGCTTGATGAAATCCTTCCCACCGCCACAGGAACACGGCCGTCCAGGCAGCCCACGCGGCTTCTACACCGCTCGTTTCTCCCCCCAGGAGGAGCCAGAGGGTTGTTTCCCGGATTGCGTTCACCCAAAGGGGCCACGCCGGCCATACCCGGGCTACCGTGGTCAGCAGCACAGGATACAGGAATCCCACGGCCAGTACCGGGCGGGCACGGGAAGGTACCCGTTGCCACAACCACCAGACCAGGATAAAGGACAGCGTCGGGGTGGAGAGAAGTGGGGCTTCATGACGACGTACCCACTCCGTTGCCAGAAGCGCACCGGCAGGCCAGAGCACCGCGCCGGCGGCCAGCAGCCAGAGCACCCATCCCCCTTCCGGCCGCCAGCGCCGGGCCAGCCAACGCACCCCGCGCCACAGCCATCGTCCCATCGCGGCTTATACCTCCTCAACTACCTCGACCTGGATGACCCTTCCTGTTCCGGGCAACACGCGGTATGTCTTGCGGCGGCGGCGAATTTTCAACGTCACTTCCAGGGAGAAGGCGGCGGTAATGGTGTGCCAGGGTACCTGCGCCTGCATGAGCAAGGTGGCGAAGGAGGGCATGCTACCCCCTCTGCGCCCTTCGCCGGCAAACGTTTGTCGGTCCAGCCACACTACCGTTGCGGCCAGTCCACGCCGTCGGAGGTTCATCAGAGCGGGGATCCACGTCTGTTCAACGGTGGGTGTGAAGATGACGACTGTGCGCCCTCGGCCCAGCATAGGCGCGGAACGGCGCAACAGCGCGGCCAGGGAAACGCCTTTCGCGCTGCGGGCTTGTGCCAGCAGGGCAAGAAGGGACCACAGGTGCCCGATACCCGCTTGGGGCGCCATCATCACAGGCTGTTTCCCGGCCCACAACAGACCCACGGCTCGCCCTTCTTGGAGGAGTCGGGCTGCCAGGGACGCGGCCAGCATGACCATATACTCTTCGGTAGATCGTTCGTCCTGACCGGCTTGGACGCGCGCGTCCAGGTCGAGGACGAGCCACACGTCGCCACTGGGTTCCATCTCGAAGAGCCGGGAGGTGAGTGAACCCCTGTGGGCCGTGGTCCGCCAGTGGATGTGACGCCAGGGGTCCCCGGGTTGATACGCCCGCACGCCGGCGACCATGACGTCCGTTGCCTGGGTGGGGCGCCGCTCGCGCGCGGCACCGCCGGTGTGGCCGCGCGGCAGGGTAAGTTGGGGGAGACGGACAATCCGCGGGTACACCACCACCGTGCGACTTTGGGAAAAGCGCCACCGCACCTCACATAACCCTAAGGGATCACCGGCAATGACCTCCCACGGCCCCAGGCGGAACACCCCACGGCGTCGACACTCTCCGCGGGTTTCCCACTGCTTACGACTGTGCGCGTCCACCGCTTCCACCCGGCTTGCCGTGTACCCAGGCATGTCGGAATGATCCACAATGTCGGCCCAGAGCAGAGGGACGCTCGCGTGGTTCTCTACCTCAAAGGTTTCGATCAGCTGATCCCCCACCACCATAATGCCCTGACGGAGAGACCGTCGCCAGACCAGGTGTCGTGCCAACAAGTACGCCCAAAGGAAAGCGCCGATGAGCACCAGCCCCCAGCCCACCAGGAGCGCGAACCACATGCGCGAGGGGAAAAGCACGGTCCATCCCAACCACACCAGCCACGCCCACAGGGGCCAGTGGCGTCGCCAGCGGAGAGAGACGTCAGGGGATAATCGCCCGGCAAATCCTGGTCTCACCGCTTTCACTCCCACACCGTCAGCGAACGCCCTCACTCGTCCTGAGGTAAGGATACCATCGGTGAGAGTGACGTGAAAGGGCGCGTATCGCGCGACCGAAAGGTACGGGGAGGCCACGCGGGCCCGTGGTGGGGACTTCGTCTACGCCGGGTACATGGTCTATCATATACCGGCATGGGATAACAGGTTGACGTCGAGACGCATCGCTAAAGTACTCCTTAATGCTCACGTGATACCGCCATGAACGACACTAAGTCCACAATCCCCCTGGTTGTGCGTCTGCGGATACGCGCCCGCGGCATGTATTTGCGTGCTCTGCTCCACCTGGGAGACGTGCCCTTGCTCGGCCGCGTGGCCCTGGAGATTGCCCGGATCTCGGCCGGGGTGTACAAAGACCGGAAGATCCTCGCGACTTTAACCCAAAGGCCCTGGATCTCCCCACGGGCCGAAATTCGTTGTCCTCACCTGATCGTTGGCCCTCAGTGTTTTATCGACGACCGGGTGACCATTTACGCGCACGAGGGGGGCGGTCGGGTGGAGCTGGGCCCCCGGGTACACATTTACCGGGACACCGTGATCGAGGTCGGCTACGGGGGCAACGTGATCATCGGGGAGTTTACCCACATTCAAGGGCGGTGTAATCTCAAAGGGTTTGTCTCAGACCTTATCATCGGGAGCAACGTGCAAATTGCGCCGGGGTGTGCCTTCAGCCCTTACGAGCACAATTTCGACGATACCACCCGTCCCATCTGGGCCCAGGGACTGCGCAGTCGCGGCCCCATTGTGGTAGAGGATGATGTGTGGTTGGGATTGGACGTCAAAGTCCTGGAGGGGGTCACCATTGGAAGGGGAGCTGTCATCGGTGCGGGCGCGGTGGTCACACGGGATATTCCTCCTTTTGCCATTGCCGTGGGGGTGCCGGCTCGGGTTATCGGGTATCGTGGCCGCAGCGAGCCGTAGGTTATTGCCGGTCACTTGGCGTTAAGGACGCCAACAACTCGACCGCCCGCGGGACTCCCCCCAGCCGATGCATGGCCTGAGCCATGCGTGTAGCGTGATGTCGCCAGTGGGCGTCCCACAGGAGCGAACGAAGCGCGTCCCGCAATACGGGTACCCGCACGTCGCGCGGGAGCAAGGCCAACCCTACGCCGGTGCGTTGTACCCGTGCGGCCTGATAATGTTGATCTCCCGCGTGGGGCACGACCAATTGGGGGATGCCGTATACCAGGGCCGCATGGGTGGTTCCCACCCCTCCGTGGTGAATGACTGCCCGGACATGGGGGAAGAGATGCGCGTAGTCTACCCAGGGGGTCACCACCACATCGGCAGGCAAGCGTGCGCGCAGTCGGGCGGCTAGCGCCTTGCGGGCGGTGGCTACCACGACCGCACATCCCTCAGCTCGGGCGGCGGTGACGGTCTGGTGAAAGAAGGCTTCATCTTCCACAAAAAGTGTGCCCAGGGTGATGAACACCACCGGCATCCCCTTATCGGCTAAGGAAGGCAGCCATTGGGGGGCGGGTTCCTGTGGTTCAGCAGGAATGCCTCCCACAAAGGCCGTCGGTGGCACGAGAACCCGCCAAGATCCGTACCACGTTGGCGTGAAGTACACAAGATGCAACCAGGGTGAACGTATCCAGGGGCGTTTTTCGGTGGTCCAGAAAATGCCTTTGCAATTCAAGGCGTCACATATAGTTAGAAACCATTCCTGGGCCAGCCGGGCAGCGACCTTCTGGTGAGGCGGGGTTTGACCGGTAAAGGCTACGGCAGGCCACCCCGTGACCACCAACGGTGTGCCGGTGCGCTCGGCCGCGAAGGCTGCTGCCGCGATAAAGGGTTCGGTGACGATCCAGTCCGGCTGCCATTGTTGGATACACGTTTCCAGGGCTTGCGTTGCCGGCACTACGTGTTCGGGGTTCAGCCATACGGCGACCGCCCGGCGGGCACGCGCGGTGGCATCCTGCACGGGCACCGGTGAGGTAGGGGGCTGATGCCACCCGGTCGTGGGGAGGGAAATCAGGGGAATGTTCCACCGGGTGAGCCAGGGCCGCGCCCTTTCTTCTGTGGCCCAAGCAACTGCGTAACCGCGCGCTTGCAAGATCGCGGCCGTCCGGTGCATCCCTCCCCAGTCCATGTGCCCCGGCCAGGGTGCGGAAACAAAGAGGAAGCGTCGCATTGGTAACCAGCCCACCGCCTTTGCTTAATTCTGGCCCGTGAACAACTCCACCGTGTGGAGCACAGGAATATCCACCCCTAACGCTCGCAGGCCTGCCCGCACCTGGGCCTGGCAGCGAGGTTCCGGGACGACCACGGCCGAAGGGTCGTGTCGCAAGATGGCGTATACCACCCGCTGTTGTAGTGCGGTGGCCAGTTCGGGTAGAACACGCACCATCGCTTCGTTGGCGCCACAACATCCGTCCGGCCCTACGGTGCAGACCCGCTCGAGGTCGGCGTGTTGTAAAACAGTGTGTACGGCCTTGATGGTGTCTGGGAGGCGCCAAGCGTGACATCCGGGAAAGACCACCACCGTGCCATCCACGGTGGCCGACATGGTGAGGGGCGACGTCAGTGAGGCCACCAAAGTGTGCCATTCCCACAGACGCCGGCGTATCGTGTCCGTGGGTGCGTGACGTGTGGCGACGTCGCCCAAGAGCTGAGGACATATCTGGGTGGCCCAGTACACACAGGTGGGGGAAGGGATAACCACTGTTTCCGCGTCGGCCAAGGCTTCAAACCAGGCAATGGCCTCGCGACGGGCTCGCGTTTCCTCCCCGTTCGTCCAGGCCTCCCAGCCACAATCCCCCACCGCGGCGGTGCGGGCAGACAGGCCCAACCGGTGCAGCAGGGCGGCCGCTCGTTCGGCCAGCACATTCCCTTGGCTCGAAGCCCACGGCGGGACCACAACTACGTTACGAGGTTTCATCCGGTGTGACATACGTCAACCCCGCGCCGGTCCCCGGGCCCGGTTTCGGATCCTTGCCCCGCTCGTACGAGGCTTCTACGGTGATGGCTATGCCGCCCCGAATGTTAAACTTCCCGATTACCCGGCACTGTATCGGGTCCAGGAGATTCACCAGGTCATCCAGGATGAGGTTGGTCACGTGTTCATGGAAGTGACCTTCGTTACGAAACGACCAGAAGTACAGCTTCAGCGATTTGGATTCCACGATCCACTTATCGGGTACATATTCAATGATGATGGTAGCGAAGTCAGGCTGTCCGGTTATGGGACATAAGGTCGTAAATTCGTTGGTCTCCAGGCGCACGGTGTACTTCCGCCCGGGGTGACGGTTTGGGAATCGCTCCAGACGGCGCACCGGTTGTTTCACCTCTTTGCCTAGCAGGGTGAGTTCCTGGGTCGCCTCCGCACTCATGTGCTACCCTCCTTTATTGAAATCGACGCATTCCTCCCTCCGTGTGCAGCTTCATCTTCCCCCGTCACAAGGGCAAGCATGTACTCCAGAATCTGGGCAGGGCGCGGGTCTTGGAGGGAGTAGTACGCTAAACGTCCCTCTTTACGGAAGGTCACCCATCCCAGGTGACGTAATATCCGCAGCTGATGAGAGACGGCAGAAATGCTGAGGCCGAGAAGCGCGGCCAGGTCACAGACACACAATTCCGCCCGCGCCAGCGCTAACACGATCCGCACGCGTGTAGGATCGGAAAGGAGTTTCAACATGTCCACTGCGGTGTCCAGGACGTCTGTGTCAGGCATGTGCGCAGCTACCGCGTGTACCGTCGATTCGTTGACGTACAGCATTTCGCAGACATCACCACGGGGGCCAAGAGTTTGGGGTCGAGCTGTCTTGGCTTGTTGGCTTAGTTTGACCACGCTGTATGCCTCCTTTGGGATATGCTCACCTTCATTTTGCCCCAGCAGCAATATATACGGCAAAGCGTTGTGTTCGTGGTGTGCCGGTCCTGCTTCTCTTTCCCCGTTAATGAGGTTGAAGAGAGCAATAAGCGTTCTCTTTGTCCAGGTTAGGGTATAATGAGGACAGGATGGACGGCGTTTTGCCGAGGGGAATGGTTATGGCTCGCCCTAAAAAGCGTGGAGGCCGGTTGACCCCGGCTCAGAAACGACGATATCACCATCTTGTCCAAGAGGGCTGGGCAGCCCTGACGGCGGGGGACTTGGCGCAAGCCGAACGTGCGTTTCGAGAGGCGACCTCTCTGGCGCCGCAGCGGGGGGAAGCATGGCATGGTCTCGGGGTTGTCCGTTATCAGCAGGGAGAGCCTGCCGCAGCGTATGACGCCTTGCGGCGGGCCGTCACTTTGACCCCTGACCTGCCGGAAGCGTGGTTGAACCTGGCCCACGTTGCCGATACTCTGGGATACACCCTGGAAGCCCACGATGCAGCTCAGGAAGCGTTACGTTTGGCCCGGGAACAGGCGTATGCGGAGCCGGTCGTGGCCGGCATCGAACAGGTGGTTCATGCCTTGCGTCAGGCTCTCCACCGCCTGGCAGAAGAACTGGGGCTATCGATGACAGACGAGGAGGACATGCGGCGCTTACGGCACAGTTATCGGGCCTTTCAGGAGGGGGTACAGGCAGCTCAACGGGGGGACTTTGCTGCCGCCGCGTCGGCCTTCCAGCGCACACTGGACAGTGGGGCTCACAGCGCGCGCATCTGGAGCAACCTGGGCGTCGCGCTGCTCATGCTACGTGACCTGGAAGGGGCAGAAGCCGCGTTTCGCCGGGCCCTGGAGCTTAACCCGAATTACACCCCCGCCCGTACAAATTTGCAACTTCTGGCTAAAGTGCGAGAAAATCCCGACATTGAGCTGGATGCACTTCTCCACGGGTACACGGACACGAAATTCAATGCACCTAAACGCGATCGACTGAAATGAAGGCACAGGCCATCTCCCCGTCCGGGGAGGAAGGGGCGCCTATCCTCCTGGTGGTGGCTTCCTGGCGAGAACGAGCGTTGCTCCTGGCAGAACTGCAGGAAAGAGGGTATCCGGTGCGTGCGCTGCCCGGTATTATCCATGCGGTGGGTTACCTCATCCGCCACCCGGATCTCCACCCCCGCCTGGTGATTCTGGACGTGGCGGCGGACCCCGAGATCAGTGAACGGACTTTGGCGGACCTGTTAGAGCTCACCGCGCCGGCCCCGTGGATTCTGGTGGGGTCCTCTACCCGGAAAGTGCCCGGCCAGGAGACCCTGCCCCTATCCCAGGTTCACCTGTTGCAACGTCCGGTGCGGGTTCGTGATATCGTCGCGCTTGCTGCTACCTTGTTAGGAACAGAAGGGACGCATAGGTCGTGAGTGTGTATACATGGCTGGCGGATGTACTGACTCTGACGCGACTTGGTGTGGCCGGAGTGGTGGTGTACCTTGGCATCACCCAGGGCGCAACGGCCTTCGCGCACGTGGTCGCGTTGGTGGTCTTTGCCTGGGTAACCGACGGCCTGGATGGCCCCTTGGCCCGGCGGGGCAACCGCCCCACTCGCCTGGGGCGATATGAGTTCATCGCGGACGTTGCCCTCACGTGGGCAACCTTTGCTTACCTGACCTTAGCCGGGTTTATCCCCTGGTTGCTGGCCGTGATTTACACCGTGCTGGCTATGGTGGTGGTGGCGCTGGCCCAACGCAAGTCGGTCATGGTGGCCTTCATGCGCCCTATTGACCTGACCAGTGGCCTGATCGCGTTGCGGCACGCGCCCGAGTTGACGTTGCTCTTTCTGGCCTGGTTGCTGGGGTTGGGTCTGGTCCACTGGCGGCGTACGCAACGCCGTATCACAAACTGGGTGCGCGATTTGTACGCTTTCCTCCGTGGAAAGTCCCGCTCCAGGTAACCGTTGCCCAAAGGGAACGAGCGCTTGACCACCGTGATTTGGTTCATCAGGGTGGTGTACGGGGATGTGAGGTGTGTGGAGGGTGGCCGGATGAGAAAAAGAGACCCCTCGGCCGGTAAGGCCGAGGGGCGTGCCAGGAGGTGCACCATGCGCGCCATCACCGGGGTGGCACTTCAATGGGCGCTCGGAGGCTGATGCGGCGGATCTTCTCAATGATGCGCTCACGCTCGGCCGGATCGGCGGTCTGTGCCAGTTTCGCGCGCAGTTTCCGCAGTTTTTCCCGGCGCTTGCGCCGGCGACGCAGCTCCTTCTGCCTCTCAATGGCCATTGGTGTGCCTCCCTCGTGTTCTCGCTCTCCGCTATGACGCGTTCCGAACGCGACTCTGTCGGAGCTTGTACTCAGCAGACGTCCATGGCAGTTTCTCATTTTAACGTAAACTGCCCAACAGGCAAGTGCAGTGGCCGTTCAGGTGACACGTTCTTGTTCCCGGCCGGAAGAGGGGAGCTCGTCATCTGTACTTTGGCCCGTGGACGGTTCTACCAGGGCGGTATCGATCTGGGCTACAAGGTCGTGAATCACATCCGCGCTGAGCAGACCCTCTTGAGCCAGGTGGAGGAGCGCTGCCCGCTGAGCCCGTAGGGCTTCCTCCCACGCGAGGGCGATCGCCTCCTTCTCCAAGGAGGGATGTTCTTCCACCAAACGGGCGATGGCCTGTTCCAGCTCTTGTTCCCGAACGGTTAACCGTTGAGTAACGTGTTGCCACGCCTGGGGGATAAGAGCGCCTTCCTCCCGCAGGCGGTCAATATGCCGTCGCGCGGCGCGCAATGCCAGCAACTCGCCCTGCAAGCGTTCATACGCCTGACGAACAGGGTGATAGCGTACCAGGCCCAGCCGTTCCACCAGGAAGCGGACCGTCGTGCCCTGAACCAGCAAAGTGAAAAGCACCACCCCGAAGGTCAGGGCCAAGATCTCCTCACGGGCAGGGATGTCGTGTTCCATCAATGTGAGGGCTAAGGCCAGACTGATGGCGCCGCGTAGCCCTCCCCAAAAGAGCACGTGTTGGTAAGCCGCCGGCGGGGCTTGGCCTGTCCACCGCAACAGCGTGGCTGTGCCGTACACCGTTACTGCCCGGGCGAGGATGACCACCCCAATGGCCACGCCGATGGCCGGCGCGTACACGATCATGTCCTGCCACTTGACGTTCATGCCGATGAGCAGGAACACGAAGGAATTCGCCACAAACGCGATGTACTCCCAGAAGTTGAACACGACGATGCGCGTGGTCGGTGACATGCCGCGTGGTCCCAGGTTGCCGTTGACTAACCCGGCAGCGACCACGGCCAGTACACCGCTGACGTGCACCTGTTCCGCGGTCAGGTATGCGCCGTACGCCAGGACGGTCGTCAACGTCGTCTCGATGAGGTAGTCGTCGATGCGGGCGATCAATGCAGCCACCAGGTAACCTAACGCCAGCCCAATCACAATGCCCCCGGCAGCAACCTGGACAAATTTTACGAGCCCGGCAACCGGGTCCAGCATCCCCTCCAGAACCAGCAGGGTCATGATCTGGAAGAGAACGATGGCCGTGCCGTCGTTGAACAGGCTTTCCCCTTCGAGTAGGGTGGTCAAGCGTTGTGGCGCGCCCAGGGCCCGGAACAAGGCGACAACGGCGACCGGATCTGTAGCCGAAATGAGAGCGCCGAAGAGTAGGGCCACGTTCCAAGGGAGCACACCCGCGGTGCTAAGTCCCCACCCGATCAGCACCGTGCTCAACGCGACACCCAGCATGGCCATGGTCCCCACAGGCACGGCCACCGCCCGCAGGTCGCGCAGCTGCAAATGAAAGGCAGCCTCAAAGACCAAAGGCGGCACAAAAAGCCCCAGCACAAGCTCCGGTGTCAACGTCAAGCGCCACTGAGGGATCAGCGACAGAGCCAAGCCTGCCAACACCAGCGCGACCGTGTACGGGATTCGCACGTAGCGCACCAACAGCGCGACCAGAGCCACCACCATCAAGATGAACACAACGGTAATCTCGGTCACCAAAAGCGGCGACATACGCCCTCCCGAGGGTGCGATGGATGTGAGAGCCTACGGTGGCCGACTTCATTTTAGCACTGGTCCGTAGACGTATCCCAGAGGGAGGGCCTCCCTCCCGGCAGGGGGGGCATGGTCAATGAACATGTACCTGCCCTTCACGTTCCTCTGTTTGACATCGGGAAAGGGCCGTCCCTATAATGGGGCCGGCCCTTAACACAACAGGTGTGTTGCTTAATCCAGGGGGTTCCTCTTTAATGACACCGTTTGTGGGGAGACGGGGCGTGGTATGTGTCGCGCCATGCCGTAATGCCATCCTGAAGTGAAGAGGAGGACATCATCATGGCCGGGGAACGTGTGGGCGCAGTCACCTTCAAAGGTCGTCCCCTTACCGTGTTAGGTAGTCCGGTCAAGGTGGGTGACAAGGCACCGGATTTCACCGTCATCGACGGTGACCTGGTGGAACGCCACCTGCGGGATTTTGCGGGAAAGGTGAAGTTGATCGCTTCCGTACCCTCTCTGGATACCGGCATTTGTGATGCGGAGACGCGACGTTGGAACGAGGAAGCCGCTAACCTGGGGGATGAGGTGGTGATCTTGACCATCAGCGCGGATCTGCCCTTTGCGCAAAAACGCTGGTGCGGTGCTGCAGGGGTGGACCGGGTGATTACCCTGTCCGACCATCGGGATATGTCCTTTGCCCTGGCGTATGGGACGTACGTGAAGGAGTTACGTTTGGAGCAACGGGCCGTGTTCATTGTGGACAAGGAGGATGTGATTCGGTATGTGGAATATGTGCCTGAGATTGCTCAGCACCCGAACTACGAGGCCGCGCTGGCCGCGTTGCAGGAAGTATTGAAGGGGTAGCCTTAGTGTGGATGGACCGGCGCGGGTTGGGCGAAGGGCCGACCCGCGCCTTGTTATTCCCACGTCCGTTCGTCCACCAGGGGGGGAGCGTCTTCGGGTAGCGTGTTCCTGGGAACCACTTCAACGGTGACGCGCAGCTTCAGCACTTCGCGCAGGGTTTCGGCTAGACGTAAAGGATCGATGTCAGCGTTAGGAGAGGGCTCCACCCGGATTGTGAGTTCATCCCGGTGGCCGACACGGGTGACCACCCCCTGGTAACGATGGATCTCCGGCCTATCGCCCAGGGCCTGGGCAAGTTGTCGAGGGTGTACGAACATGCCTCTTACCTTTACCCCTTCGCCGACCCGCCCCAGAAAGCCGACCAGGCGCGGGGTGCCTCGACCACAGGAGCAGGGCGCTACGTCTAGGGCGGACAGGTCCCCTGTGCCGAACCGTACAAGAGGATATACCGCGTCAGGGCGAGTGATAACGACTTCGCCGGGTTCGCCGTGGGGCACCGGTTGTCCTGTGGCCGGGTTTACGATTTCCACGACGACCCCCGGCGCGATGTGCCAGCCCGCTTTAGCTTCACATTCGTAAGCGATGTTGCCGACATCCGCGGTGCCGTATCCCTGATACACGTCGATCTGATACGTGTCCTGGAGAACGCGGCGCAAGGAGGGAGGAAGGGGCGCCCCTGTGACGAAGGCACGACGTACGGCGAGGGAGAGGCCCTTCTCGCGACCGCGCTCCAGCAGAGTGAGGAGGAAGCTGGGTGTGCCCACGTATCCGGTGGCTTGTACCTGGGCCATCAAGGTGACCTGCCATTCGGTGTTGCCCACCCCCCCGGGCACGACCACACACCCGATAGCGCGCAATCCTTCCTCCATCATGGCACCGGCAGGGGTGAGGTGGTACGCGAACGTGTTGTGCACCACATCGCCCGGTCGGAAGCCTGCTGCCCACAGCGCGGGGGCCCACCGCCAGTAATCCGGCCGGTTGCCCTCCGGCTCAAAGATGGGCCCAGGGGACATGAAAACCCGTCGGAGCTGGTGCACAGCCACGCTGACCATGCCGCCAAAGGGTGGGTGCTGAGCTTGAAGGTCCGGCAGAGAATCCTTGGCGAGCACCGGGATCTGCGGCAAGTCGCGCACCCCCTGTACGTCCTCGGGGGTGACCCCGGCCCGTTGCATGCGGCGGAACACCTCCTGGGTGTGGTCGTAGGCAAAGGCTACGGCTTCCCGCACCAGGCGGTCCTGGTACGTTTGCCACGCCTCGTAGGCGAGCCCTTCTACATCCGGATCCCAGAACGTTCTTTCCTCTGTGGCCATGGGTCCCCCTGTAAGCCACGTTCTCGTACCACGCGTGCTGGATACCGGTGTCTTGATCGGATCCCCATTTGCAAGCGTCAAGCCTCAGGAGAGCCAGCGTTTGCGTCGCTTGTAGTGCTTGACCTCGCGGTAAGATTTCCGTTGTCCTATTTCCGTGAGTCCCAGGTAGAACTCCTTAACGTCCTCATTCTCTTTCAGCACGTCAGAGGTGCCCTCGAGAACGATACGGCCTCCTTCCATGATATAGCCGTAATCGGCGACGTTGAGGGCCAGGACGGCGTTCTGTTCCACCAGGAGAATCGTGGTGCCTTCTTCTTCGTTTATGCGCTGGATGATATCGAAAATTTCTCTCACCAGCAGAGGGGCCAACCCCAGGGAGGGTTCGTCCAGGAGCATCAGGCGGGGTCGGGCCATGAGTGCCCGCCCGATGGCCAGCATCTGCTGCTCTCCCCCCGAGAGATAGCCGGCTTTTTGGTGCCGGCGTTCTGCCAGGCGAGGGAAGTATTCATACACACGCCGCATATCCCGGCGGATATTCTCCCGGTCCCGGCGGGTGTACGCGCCGGCCAACAGGTTTTCCTCAACTGTCAAATGTTCAAAGACGCGTCGCCCTTCCATGACCTGAAAGATGCCGAGGCGGACAATTTCTTCGGCCTCTTTGTTGTGGATGGGCTCACCCATAAAGAGAATGGCTCCATCGGTGACTTCGCCGTCGTCCGGTTTGAGCAATCCAGAAATGGCCTTCAGGGTAGTGGTCTTGCCCGCGCCGTTAGCCCCCAACAGGGCGACGATCTGTCCTTCATCCACCTTCATGGAAAGCCCTTTGAGCACTAAGATGATATCGTTGTACACCACCTCAATGTTGTTGAGTTCCAACATGATGGTTCTTCACTCCTTACGTTTTTCCAAGAAAGGTGAAGGGGGGAGTGGGTTCACAGCTTTAGTGAACCCACTCCACACCATGCCCTGACCCCGCGTTGTTGGGGAGGGGGTTATTGGACGTACAGGTAATCGGTGAGTTGTTGCCATTGCCCGTTTTCCACCTTGAAGAGACGCATACCTTTGGAGCCCCAGTGATCTTGTGGGGTGAAGGTAATGGGCACAGTTACACCGCCCGTGTCCAGGTTGGTGATGGACTCGAGCGCGGCTTTGATGTTCTCGCCGGTGAGGGCTTGACCGCCCGCGATGGTCTTCCGGATGCCCTCGACCATAACGCGCATGGTGGCCCAGCCTTGAATGTAGTGCACCCCTTTCTCCTCAAGGGTTGTGTTCTGAGCCTTGAGGAACTCACGGGCATCCTTCATGCCGGGCACGTCCAGGGTGGGCGGGGTGAAGGGGAACGCGCCGATGGTGCCCTCGGCTGCATCGCCCGCCAGTTTGATCAGAATTTCATCCGCGCACCAGTTCAGGCAGATGAAGGTGACGTCCGTCATTCCCAAGCTTTTGGCGTTTTTCAGGGCCAGCGCGGCGGGACTGGATACGGTCTGGAACACCACGTATTGGGCGCCAAAGTCTCGAATCTGGCTTAGCTGTGGGATAAAGTCGGTAGCGCCGCGCGGCATTTCAAAGGGTTGTACTTCCAGGCCCAGCTCGCGAGCATATTTTTCGCCCCCTTGTTCCCACGGGGACAGACCAAAGGGGCTAGGATGGTGCATAAAGGCCACTTTGGGCGTACCACTTTCCCCACGTGCGCGCCAGTCTTCCACGATCCAGTCGAGCACGATGAAGAACTGGTGGCTGTACGAGGTTCCTACCAGGAAGTTATAAGGCGCTTCCGCGGGGTTGCCCAGGACGTGGGAATACGAGGCGGACATAAAGGGGATCTTGTCCTCCGCGATACGGCCTCTCAGCGCTTCCGTATCCCCGGTGCCCCAGCCCATGAAGACTACCACACCCTGCTGGACGAACTCCGTGTATAGCTGCTCTGCGCGCGGGACCTGATACGCGTAGTCTTGATAGATGAGCTCGATGGGGCGGCCGTTAATACCACCGTTCTCGTTCAGCCACTTCACGAAGTCTTGAATGCCTTCCGCGTACGGGGTGCCGACGTCCGATGTCGGACCGGAGAGGTCAAAGATGGCCCCTACCTTGATGGGTCCGGTTTCTCCACCCCCGCGGCCCGGACAGGCGACCAGGGCCAAGCTCATGAACACCAGTACGGCGGTTAACATCCACACACGCTTCATGATGCCACCTCCTCCTGATGTGTGTACACCCGTACCTGCTCACATGGTGGGGGATGCCCGTCAATACGAGAAGGGCCACACGTAGAAGTAGTTTTTGATGTCCCGCCACAGTTTGGCCAGTCCTTCCGGCTCGACGATCAGGAAAAAGATGATGATGGCGCCAAAGATGCTCTGTTGGACCGCGGGCAGCACGGTGGCGATGGCGGGGAAGGTGCTTTGCAACGCGCGGCCGGCCGTGTTGATGAAGGCGGGCAAAAGGGTCATGAAGGCCGCACCGAAAAAGGACCCTTGAATGGATCCCAGCCCACCGATGATGATCATGGCCAGGTACACAATGCTGGTTTCCAGGGTGAACCGTTCCCAGGAGATGATGGTACGGTAATGGGCCAGCAAGGCCCCGGACAGGCCCACGAAGAAGGAGGATGTACCAAAGGCGAGCAGTTTGTACAGGTACACGTTCACGCCGATCACCTCGGCCGCAATGTCCTGGTCACGAATGGCCACGAACGCGCGGCCAACCCGGGAACGGAACAGGTTGGCCGTGAACAGCGCGGTCAGCGCTGCCATGCCGACCGCGATCCAGTAAAAACGGAAATCGGTGTTCAGGCGCATGTTCAGGATGCGAGGGGCTGGGATGACCATCGCTTCCACACCGCCGGTGAGGGACGTCCAGTGCACAACTGTCCACTCCACAATTTCCTGAGCGGCCAGCGTGGCAATGGCAAGGTACAGCCCTTTTAGGCGCAGAGAGGGCAGACCGAAGAGCACGCCCACGGCAGCGGTGATGAGAGCAGCTATGGGGATGCTGAGCCAGAAGGGAATGCCCAGGCGGGCGGTGAGCACACCCGCACCGTACGCGCCCACCGCCATAAACGCGCCTTGACCCAGGGAGATCTGGCCGGTGTACCCCACCAGAATGTTGAGTCCGATAGCACCTATGGTGGCCAACGCGATCTGGTTGGCCAGGTTCAGCCAGTAGGGCGAAGCAATGAAGGGGAAGATGACTACCAGTGCCGCAAAGAGGGCCAGCCGAAGCTTCTCCAAGGGCTTCCGGCGCAGTGCCATATCATCTTTGTAGGTGGTAAAATAAACGCCACATTCCATCGGCACCCTCTCCCAATCCTCAAACCTGAGATGTGGATTACACGCGTTCGATGATCTCCTTCCCGAACAGCCCGTACGGTTTCACCATAAGGACAATCATTAACACGATGAAGGGCACGACCAGCTCTAACCCCTGGCCGATGTAACCGCCGGTGTAGGCTTCCAGGAGGCCTATAAAGGCCCCGCCGATAATGGCGCCCGGAATGGAATCCAGGCCCCCAAGGATGACGACGGGGAATACCCGCAGGCCAATGAGGCTAATGTTCCCGCTGACGCCGACGATGTTGGCCAAGATGATCCCGGCTACGGCCGCAGTGATGGCCGCGATGCCCCACGCCACGGCGAACACCCGTTTGACACTGATACCCATGCTCAGGGCAGCTTGCTGGTCGTCTGCAATGGCCCGCATGGCGATCCCTTCGCGGGTATAGCGAAAGAAGAGAGTGAACAACACCAGCAGCACTATCGCAATACCGATGGCAATGAGACGGTCCGCGCCCACCACGGCAGGCCCAAGGTACAGGTCGGTGCGGGGAATGAACTCGGGAAACGCGCGCGGCACAGGTGTCCAGATGGCGTTGACAATGCCGCGCAGCACGCTGGAGAGGCCAATAGTGGCCATGATCATGGAAATGATCGGTTCGCCAATGAGCGGACGCAAGATCAGTCGTTCCACCAGCACACCGATACCCACCGCGACCACCAGGGTGAGAAGAACCCCCAGGGTCCAGGGCAGGCCAAACTGGGCGATAAAAGCGAAGGCCAAATACGCGCCGAAGAGGAGCAACTCCCCCTGGGCAAAGTTGATCACGTCGCTGGCTTTGTAGATGATCACAAAACCCAGGGCCACCAGCGCGTACACCATACCGTTGGTCAAGCCAGAGACGGTTAGCTGGATGAACTTCTCCACCGCTCCCCTCCTTGTGCTGTTGTCCCCTCTGGGCTGTTTTTTAACTGACCGGTACTTTCGTTTGCCGACTACCGGGGGTGAGCGCTTCTGCCTCTTCCAGGGTTTCAATGCGTAGGCGTGTTTTGATGGTTGCCGTACGACCATCCTGGTACGTGATGGTGGTTTCTACTTGGACGCTGTCCGCCTCGCTGTACAGGGCCGAAATCAGGTCGGCGTAGCGTTCGGCGATGTAGCGGCGCCGCACCTTGCGTGTGCGGGTCAATTCCGCATCGTCCGCGTGGAGCTCTTTGTGCAATAGCAGGAAACGCCGAATGCGGGCGGCAGGAGGCAGGTCTGCGTTGGCTCGCTGGACATGTTCCCGAATAAGTCGGTAGACTTCCCCCTTCTGGGAAAGGTCGGTGTACGTGGTATAAGGGATCTGATGTTTTTCTGCCCATTTACCCACGTTCTCATAATCGATGTTGATCATCGCCGTGACAAAGGGCCAGTCCCCGCCGAAGACCACGGCTTCCCGGATGTAAGGGCTGAACTTCAGCTTGTTCTCGATAAACTGAGGGCTGAATTTAGTGCCGTCGTGGAGGGTCATCACGTCCTTTGCTCGATCGATGACCACCAAGTGGCCATCCTCGTCGAAGTAACCGGCATCACCGGAGTGGAGCCACCCGTCTTTCAAGGTCTCCGCGGTGGCTTCAGGGTTCTTGTAATATCCCACGAACACCGCCGCGCTGCGGGAGAGGATTTCACCGTTGTCCGCGATGCGGACTTCAGTTTCGGGCAGAGGGAGGCCTACGGTCTGGAACTTAATGTCGCCATCCCGGTGCAGTACGGAAATCCCGGAGATTTCCGTCTGTCCGTAGATCTGCTTGAGGTTCACCCCCAGGGCGTGGAAGAAGCGGAACACATCAGGGCCCAGTGCGGCCCCGCCGGTATAACAACGTCGAATGCGCCGCAGTCCCAGTTTATCCTTGATGGGGGAGAAGATGAGCCAATCGGCCACCCGGTATTTCCACCGGAGGGAACGTGGGGGGGCCTTCTTTTCAAAACGTGTGTCGGCCATGGCATACCCGACACGCATGGCCCATTCGAACAGCTTTCGTTTCAAGGGCGTGGTGTCCTCGATCTTGACTTGCACCTCGGACACGAGGTTTTCCCAGATCCGGGGAGGCGAGAACATGACCTGTGGTCCAATCTCTCGCAGGTTCTCCCGCACCGTTTCCGGCTCTTCGGGGAAGTTCACGGTGAACCCCACCACCAGCCCGCTAGAAACCGTCATCATTTGTTCCCCAATCCAGGCCAGCGGCAAAAACGAGAGGTACTCATCCTCCGGGTACATGGGGTCCACCTTCATCAAGTTGCGCGCCATGCTGATAAGGTTATTGTGGGTGAGCATGGCCAGTTTGGGCTTGCCGGTGGTGCCGGACGTGGTGGAGAAGATGGCCACATGGTCAGGACGGGTCTTTTCCACGTTGCGCGCAAACAGGTTCGGGTGTCCTCGTTCGTACCGGCGTCCCATCGCTTCCACTTCGGGGAAGTACAGGAGGAAGGGTTCGGTGTAGTTACGCAGGCCGCGCGGATCGTAATAAATGATCTTTTGCACCTTGGGCAGCCGGTCCCACACCTCGAGCAACTTGTCGACCTGTTCCTGGTCTTCGGCCACCACAAAGCGGGCGTCACAGAAGTCCACCAGGTACTGCACTTCGGTCGCGATGGAGTCTTGGTAAATGCCCATCGAAATGCCGCCGGCCGCCTGAGTGGCGAGCTCAGCAATGACCCATTCGGGTCGGTTGTCCCCGATGATGGCTACCTTGTCCTCCGGCTCAAGCCCTAGGCTGATGAGGCCCAGGGAGAAGTACCGTACCCGTTCCAGGTACGCTTCCCAGCTGAGGGTTTGCCAGATGCCGTACTCCTTCTCGCGCAAAGCGGCCCTGTCTTTAAAGCGTCGGGCATTGGCGACCAGCAACTTGGGCAGGGTATCCTCCATGGTCTTCCCTCCTACACAAAGGCCATGAGGGACTCATCGCCCAGGTATGCCTGGATGACCAGTTCGTTGGAGCGAATCTCGTCCGGCGGGCCTTCCGCGATGACGCGGCCGAAGTCCAGCGCTACCACCCGGTCGGAGATGTCCATCACTACGCCCATATCGTGCTCGATGAGCACCACCGTAACCCCCCGTTCCTCGTTGATGTCCAAGATGAAGCGGGCCATGTCCTCCTTCTCCTCCACGTTCATGCCCGCCATAGGTTCATCCAGCAGCAAGATGTCCGGCTCCAGCGCGAGGGCACGGCCCAATTCGACCCGCTTTTGCAAGCCGTAGGGCAAGGTGCTGACGACCTGCCGTCGGATGTGTTCGATCTCCAAAAAGTCGATGATCTCCTCCACCCGCTCGCGGTGGGCGATCTCCTCGGCCTGTTGTCGCCCCCAGTAGAGACCACAGGAGAGGAGGTTGCCTTTCATGTGCACGTGACGGCCAAGCATCAGGTTGTCCAGCACGGTCATGTGGCGAAACAACTCGATATTCTGGAACGTACGGGCAATGCCCAGCTGTGCAATCTGGTAAGGGCGCAGGCGGGTAAGTTCATGATGCCGGCCGTTGTTGTCCACAAAAGTGATGTGCCCTTGTTGGGGGCGATAGAGGCCGCTGATACAATTCAGAAGGCTGGTTTTGCCTGCCCCGTTGGGGCCAATGATGGCCAGGATCTCCCCTTCGTATACGTCCAGCGTCACCTCGGAGAGGGCGGTCACGCCTCCGAAGTACAGGGATACATCGCGTACTTGCAGGCGGCTTATCTGACGCTTCAAGGCACTTCCTCCCGGCGTGATGGCCTTCACACGAGCGCTGAGGAGAACTCCATTGTCCAGGATACCGGAAGGGCGTTAACGGAACGTTCACCATCGCGGTAACGCGAGAGGGGATGCAAGGTCCCGAGAACACGACAGGCGCCGGAGGCGCGTTAACGGGAGACGCAATCGGGTGTCGGGTTTCCTTATTCCGCTTGGCCAAGCGAGGACTTCCCGTTAGAATCCATCGAATCGCCTTGCGGGCGGAAGCTGGAGGGTACCGTCCAGCTGGATGGGCGGATGATGTGTCACGCTGCGAGGTAGGACATCGTGCGATGAGAGGGCGACGTCACGAGCACAAGGCATGGGTGTGGGGGATTTTCCTCCTGGCACTGGCCGTGCGGTGGGCCTTCCTTCCCCGGACGGTCGTGCTGCAAACCGAAGGGACAACATACGTGACCTTGGCTCGTAACCTCCTGGCCGGTCGGGGATATGTGGGGATTCTGGGGGAGACCGAGCTGGTAATGGTATCCCTATTTCCCCACCTGATCGCGGCGCTGGGTTGGGTCGTGGGTGACCTGGTATGGGCCGGGCGGCTGCTCGCGCTGGTGAGCAGCGCCGCTTTGGTTTTTCCTGTACATCGACTGGGACAGGCGTGGTTTGGCGGGCGGGCGGGCGTGTGGGCCGCACTCCTCATAGCCCTCCACCCTTATCTTGTGGAATACGCGCCTTTGGTACGAGTAGAGCCCCTGTTCCTTCTGGCCTGGTTGTGGGGCATCTACGCAACGTGGCGGGCGGGGGAGGCAGGACCCCACAGCTCCTGGATTTGGGGAGTGCCCGTTGCTTTTGGGCTGGCTTATTTGTTGAAAAGCGAGGGGGCCGTCTATTTCGCCACTTCTCTGGTCTTGTTGGGGTGGTTCTGGTGGCGCCGATGGCCAACAAGCCGCGTGGTCTCGACCTTGTTGGTCCAGGCGGGGCTCTTCGCACTCCTGGCAGCTCCCATGGTGGGATGGCTCACCTGGCAAACAGGCCGCTTGACGTTGGAGACCAAGGGCGCGGTGAACTACCACATTGCACAGCGCATCGCCCAGGGCATGGATTATTACCAGGCTGCGTATGGTTTGAAGCCCGATGGTACCCCTGCCGGCGCGTTGTTGGACCGCAACCGCCTGGTACGCGCCGGTGAAGGGCCACAGCGGCCAGATCTCACCAATCCCGCGTACCTCCAAGGCATGATGCGCGTGCTACAGCGGGAGTGGTACCTCCTGATGTGGCCTTTGTTGGGGCGTTTCTGGCTTCTCTTCGCCGTCCTGGGCGGTATCGTGGCGGCTACTCGGGGGGAGTGGCGTCCGCTGCTTTTCACCGGTTGGTACGGCGGACTGGCTATGGTGGGTGTGGCAACCATCCTCTTTGTGTGGACCCGGTATCTGTTGCCCCTGGTGCCTTTGGCAGCTCTCTGGGTGGCTTATGGAGTGGATACTCTGGCCGACATCCTGATAGGTGGTTTTATTCTCTCATCCCGTGTGGCGCAACGATGGCAGGCGGTGGTCGCGCTTGTGCTGGTGGGCTTCCTGGTGGGGACACACCCGTACCTGCGTCCCGCGCTGACACGGTGGCAGAGCGCACCGGACCTGGAACAGCGGATGGCGGGGGAATGGTTGCGGGAGTACGATCCGAATCCGAGCAAACGTATCATGAGCACGACCAGCCAGGTGCCGTACTACGCGGATGGGGTCCACGTGCCCATGGCGGTGGATCGTCCCGAGCGCATCGCCCGCTACGCTCGCTTGCGGGGAGTAGATTATGTGGTGGTCAGCACGGTGAAGGATGCCAATCGACCGGCGCGCGCCTGGTTGGAACCGACCGGCGTGCCTCCGGGATGGGAGCCTATTTACATCACCGACTCCTCCACGCCCCGGCTGGTGATATACCGACTTTCCGGCGGGAATTGACCTGCGTTCTCCTTCTTCGCATTAGGGTGTCACCGGTTCCGAATGACTCGCCAGGAGCATCCTTGTCCCCGGAAGGGGTTTGGTTCTCCCGGCAAAATCGGGTAGAGTATTAACGCGCCGAGGGGAGCACGTCCAACGTCATGCGCCTCCACCGGGGCATGCTTCCCCAAGTACCCCGTGCAGAGAAACAGAGAGTGGATATCCTGTATTAGGTGACGAGGAGGTCATCATGACAGTGCCGCCCTTCCGTAACGAACCCTTTACCGATTTCTCCGATCCTGGAGAACGCCGTGCCTTTGAACGCGCACTGGAGAAGGTACGCGCTGCGATGGGGCAGCGGTATCCGGCGGTGATCGGGGGGGAACTGATTTACCTGGACGATGTATTTCCCTCGGTAAACCCCGCCAATCCCTCAGAGGTGATCGGTTACTTCCCCAACGGAGACGCCGACCTGGCTGCCCGGGCGGTGGAAGCGGCCTATGAGGCCTTTGATTTCTGGAAACGGGTGCCTTACGACGTGCGGGCCCGTTATCTCTTCAAGGCCGCGGCGATTATACGGCGTCGTAAGCACGAGTTTAGTGCTGCTATGGTGCTGGAGGTGGGCAAAAATTGGGCCGAAGCGGACGCGGACACCGCGGAGCTCATCGACGCGCTGGAATATTATGGTCGTCAAATGTTGCGGTACGGCCCACCCCAACCCCTGGTGCCCTTCCCGGGCCGTGAGGTGGAACAGCGTTACATCCCCCTCGGGGTAGGCGCGGTTATTTCTCCCTGGAACTTTCCTGCCGCCATTGCCGGGGCTATGACCGCAGCCACGCTGGTGACGGGCAACACGGCTGTCTTTAAACCGGCCGAACAGGCCCCTTACCTGGGATGGTTGATCACCGAAGTGTTTTGTGAGGACCTCAAATTACCCCCGGGCGTGTTGAACTTCGTCACCGGTCCCGGTCACATCGTGGGTGAAGCCATGGTTTTACACCCTAAAACCCGGTTTATTGCATTTACCGGGTCCAAAGAGGTGGGCATCCGCATTTACGAAAACGCCGCCAAAGTCCAGCCCGGCCAGAAATGGCTCAAGCGGGCTATCCTTGAGATGGGGGGCAAGGATGCCATCCTCGTGGATGAGACGGCCGACCTGGACGCGGCCGCGGAAGGGATTGTGGTGTCCGCGTTCGGGTTTCAGGGGCAGAAGTGTTCGGCCTGTTCGCGGGCGATCATTGTGGAAGAGGTATACGATCCCCTGGTGGAGCGCATCGTTGAACGCACACGGCAGATCACCGTGGGGCCGCCGGAAGATCCGAACAACTGGATGGGCCCTCTCATTGACCAGGAAGCGTACGATAAGGTGATGACATACATCGAAATCGGGCACGAAGAGGGACGATTGATCCTGGGGGGAAAGCCATACCAGCCTAACCCCACCAGCGGTTACTTCGTGGAACCGACCATTTTCCTGGATGTGGATCCTCACGCGCGTATTGCCCAGGAGGAAATTTTTGGTCCTGTGCTGGCGGTCATCCGGGCAAAGGATTTTGAGGAAGGCCTGGCCATAGCCAACGCGACCGAATATGGTCTCACAGGGGCGGTGTACAGTCGGGATAGGCTGCGCCTCGAAAAAGCGCGAGAGGAATTTCACGTGGGTAACCTGTACTTTAACCGCAAGTGCACCGGTGCCCTGATCGGGGTGGAGCCTTTCGGCGGGTTTAACATGAGTGGCACGGACAGCAAGGCGGGAGGTCCTGATTATCTGTTGCTGTTCCTGCAAGCAAAGGTCATTAGTGAAGCGTTGTGAGGGAAACGCCGTTTTAGGGTAAGGGTGTGGTCTCCTCATGTGCCGGCGGGAGCGCGGCCATTGCCCTCCTGCCGGCACATGAAGTACTGGGGGTATTCATGCAGAACTGCCTGACATTACCATCGCCCACGCACCCCGAATTCCTGCACGTACGAGGTATCCGTTGGCCATCCCCGTGAGCGGCAAGGAGGGACATCATGCCCACATATTTTATGGAAGGGGGGTCCTCCATCCACTTCGCTGAAAGCAACCCCACCGGCGACCCACCGGTGGTGTTGTTGCACGGTCTGGGTTCGGCCGGGGAGTCGTGGCAGTTTCAGTTTGAGCCGCTGTCCGAGCTGGGGTTTCGGGTGGTCGCGCCGGATATTCCCGGTTTTGGGTGGTCTCCCTGGCCTGGCGGACCGGTAAGTATTCCCCGCTTCGCAACGTTCATTGCTCAGTTCATGCAGGGCATTGGTGCGTTTCCTGCTCACGTGGTGGGCATTTCCATGGGGGGGACGATTGCTCTTCAGCTGGCGTTGGACTACCCGCATCTGGTGCGATCCTTGGGGCTGGTAAACACCTTTGCACGACTGCGTCCGCACGCGGTGCGGGTAGGGGAGTGGTTTTACTTCATTGCCCGTATGGTGTTGGCCAGGTTAGGCGGGGTGGAACGTCAGGCTGAGATGGTGGCCCGCCGCATCTTCCCCCGGCCGGAGCAGGAAGCGCTGCGTGAAACGCTCAAGCAACATATCCGCCAAGCAGATCCCAAGGTCTACCGGGGAGCGATGCGGGCCTTAATGCGTTTTGACGTGCGGCAGCGGTTGGGAGAGGTTCGTGTGCCTACCCTGGTCGTCACCGGAGAAGCCGATACAACGGTTTCACCGGCCGTTCAGGAAGAGCTGGTCCGAGGCATTCCCGGTGCCCAGCATGTGGTCATTCCCGGGGGCGGGCACGCGGTCATTGTGGACGCCGCGGAGGCCTTTAACCAGGCTCTCGTAACGTTTTATCAGAGCCTCCGTTAGGGCACTTTGTCGCGCGAAGCGGTGGAGGTTGTCTCTGCCAGCCGACGCACAAACGCGCGCAGGGTGGTCGGTTCTCGACCTAAAAGCCACCGCAGAACGTTGGGATTGCCCCAGAGACCGTAAGCCTCGTAGTAAGCGAACATCCGTTTTAGGCTGTGGATGGCATAAGAGGACAGGCCGGCGGCCCGAGCCTGGTGTTCCCAGTCCGTCGGTGAGAGCTTCTCCGCCCGTACCGGCCGTTGTAACACCTCCGCACACACAGCCGCGATGGCATCTTGAGTGAGCCCCGGTGTGCCACACAGTTCGTACACCGCGCCTTCGTGACCCGGTTCGGTAAGTACCCGCACGGCCACTTCCGCCACGTCGTTCAGGTCTACCAGGCTGAGTCGGGTCGTGGGCGCATAAGGCACCCGGTAAACCCCTTCTTCGACGATGCGATCCCAGTAAGGTATCAGGTTCTGCATGTAGGGGGCCGGTTGCAGGATGGTGAACGGGATACCGGCCTCGAAGATAAGCTCTTCTACCCGCATCTTATGCCAGTGATGGGGCATCTTTTCTGTCTGGGGGTGGAGCACGGAGTGGTATACAAAGTGTGTTACCCCTGCCCAACGGGCGTGTTCCAGCGCTAAACGGCCGATCAGTTCCTCCTCCGCGCACATGTTTGGTGGAATGTGATACACGCTGCGTACCCCCTCCAAGGCACGAGGCCAGGTGTCCGGCAAGCGCATGTCGCCGGTCACGACCTCCTGGACACCCAAAGCCTGGACACGGGGGACGTGTTCTGCCCGGTAGACCCACGCGCGTACCGGTACCCTCTTGGCCATCAAGGCTTGCAAGATGGCCTGACCGGTTTTCCCCGCTGCGCCGGTGACCAAAATCATGGTCCCCTCCTTACACTCAGTGTCAGAATACAGGGGAGTACCATTGTTCGGGGATGCGCCGCGATAGCCCTCCTGCCCCTTAAGGGGAGCATGTCATTGTATGCCAGATGCGCGCGTGGGGGCAAACACCGGGGTCGGGAGGATGACGAAATTGCCAAGTTTACCAAGGATTTGCCATTTTTTTGCTTTTTTCGGTAGGATATTAGCGTCCGTGGGATAAAGCACATCGCGCCTTGCCCGTTAAGGTAAAGTGCGGATTGCTCAGGGGGCTTCGATATCCGGTATGCCAGGGAACGAGCAACAGGAGGCGTGTGTGGGGCATAAGCGTTGGTTGACATTGCGTGAGGCTGCGGAACGGTTGGGAGTCCATCCCACTACGCTACGTCAATGGGCGGATGCAGGGTTGATTCCCGCATTTCGCACGCCGGGAGGGCATCGGCGTTTTGCCCGGGAGGATGTGGAGGCCTTCCTGCGCGAGCGGGTACAGGGTCATTCGGGCGCCTTGCCCCAGCCGGCCCAGCACCTCCTGGGGGAAGCCCTTTCCACGGTGCGTCAACGGTTGTCCACCGAACGGCAACGCGCGCTGTGGTATCGGGCCTTCGATGAGGCTACCCGGCAGCGCAAGCGCGAGGAAGGTCGCATGTTGTTTTCCCTCGCGTTGCAGTACATTACCAAGCCCGAAGAACGGGAGCGGATCCTCGCTCAAGTGCATCGTCTGGGATACAGGTACGGTGAGGAAAGTGTGCGCTTCAACGTTCCGCTGGTGGAGGCATTGCGTGCGATTTTCTTTTTCGAATCCACCCTGTTAGACACTCTGGACGTGCGGGGTGATCTGATCAACGGTCAGAGTCCGGCCAGTTTGAGGGTGGAACGGGGAGTGCAAGATTTCATTCGGGAGGTGGTTTACGCGGTAGCAACGGGTTATGAGGATGCCATACGGCGTTCCCTAGAGGCACCCAGGGCGGAACCCGAGGAGTAGGTGATGCGTAACGAACCGCCGCGCTGGCTCGAGCGGGTAGTACCTATCACCCTGGCGGTGTTGGCCATCCTGGCAGTGGCCATGGTGCTGGTCGCGCTGTACGTGATCGTGGTCGGCGCGGCCTGAGACCTGACCCTGGCCGGGATAGGTCGCCGATTCAACAGCCCGGCAATTGTGTCCGGGGGTGGAGCCCAGTAAGACCAAACAGGTCAGGACGGAAGGGTTTGAGCGTGCGCAGGCCGAACGTTGATGTGGAGGGCGCGGCGGCACAGCCGTGAGGACATCTCCGGCACAATGGGCGGAAGGAGGCAGGACCATGGAGGCAGCACGGTTGGCGTGGTTACCCCTGTTTTCCTCGGTAATTACTTATGTCTTTGCCGCGACGGTCTTACAACGATGGTGGCAACGCCGGCGGGCGTACTTGCTCCTTTGGGGAATCGGGCTACTGATGTACGCCACCGGCGGTTTAATGGAAGCCCTTTACGGATTTTTGGGCTGGCATCCCCTGATTTTCCGGTTTTGGTACCTTTTCGGCGCGGTGTTGGTAGCCGCTTGGTTGGGCCAGGGCACGGCGTACCTGTTGATCCGACGACGGGTGGCCGGTATTCGGCTCGCGCACCTCATGATGGCCGTGCTGGTGGTGGCCTCCATGTTTGCAGCCCATCGGGTGTTCACCGCGGAGTTGGATCCCACCCGCATGTTGAAAGGGGAGTTGAGCGGTCATGCCATTATTACACCAGGCGTGCGGGTGCTCACGCCCTTCTTTAACATCTACGGTGTGATTCTGTTGGTGGGTGGTGCCATCTACTCGGCTTGGCTGTTCTGGCGGAAACGTGTGCTGTTGCACCGCACGATAGGTAATATTCTCATTGCCACCGGCGCGCTGGGGCCTGCCATCGGGGGCGCGATGCAACGGTTTGGCATTCCGGTGGCCCTCTATGTAGGGGAGTTCGTGGGGGCCGTGCTGATGTTCGCCGGTTTTCTCTACGCCTCCCGCCCGGCGTCCGAGTCCGCGGCCGCTGTGGCACCTTCTCAGGCCGGATCCGGTCAATAAGCGTTCACCCAGCTCATCCCGATGGGGCCGGGGAGTGTTGCTCCCCGGTTTTTTATTGTCGGGAGGGCGTGTGGGAACCGACGTCCCTGTCGGAATAAAAGCTTCCTGGGGCCCGATAAGGGGATACTCCTTTTGGATTATTGACATAAACAAGGTCGACAGGGGGCGGCGCGGTGCAGATTACTCCAAAGAGGGTATTGAAATGCGGGCGTTGGGGTGCTACACTGAGGGCGTGGGCCGTTAGCATGGGCTCCGTGGCTGGCAAGACCGGCGGCGGAGGACAAGCACATATTAAGGAGGGACGACATATGCGACGTGTACGAAGTATGATTTTGGCTGTTGTGGGGCTTTTGGTCGTTGCCAGCATGGTCATGGCGGCGACCGGTCCGAATCCCGGCAGTGGAAGCACCGATGTGCGGTTCTTCAATTTCAGTGATAACACCGCCACGGTGGTCATCGACTACATTAACGAATCCGGCACGATTGAAGCGACAAGGTCTGCTACGGTAAACTCCAAGGGGAGCTATGACTTCCTGGCTGCGCAGTCCGGCCTGGGCGATGGCTGGAATGGCGCGGGCGTGATTTCCTCGGATCAAGAAGGTGCGTCAGTGGCCTTTGTGTACTGGGTCAACGGCGATAGCGCGGACGGCACGACGGCCGCCGCGTATCAGGGTGTGCCGCAGGGTGCGACGACCCTCTATTGCCCCTCCCTGGCGGCCCGGCCGAACAAGCAGAAGTCCTTGATCGCGGTACAGAACGCGGACACGGGAACGGCAGAGGTCGAGTTGAACTTCTATGACCGCGCCGGTAATGCGTGGAACGGTAACCCGGTGCAGGCCTCGATTCCTGAGGGTGCGAGCAGGACGTGGGATCTCACCGAGCTGTCGTTGCCGACGACCACTCCGCCGGGTGACGGCTGGCTGGGCAGTGTTCAGATCAGGAGCACAAACAACAAGCGGTTGGCCGCGATCGTGACGATGTTCTGGCGCCAGTTCTCCTCCGCGTACAACTGTGTGTCCGGTGGGGACACGACCATCATCTTCCCGGACGTCAAGCGCCGCGTGTTTAACGGAGTGTGGCGCCAGTACGGCGGTAACGTGATCCAGAACTTGGGCAACCAGACGGCCAACATCCTGGTAGAAGTCCTGGACCGCAACGGCAACGTGCTCTACAACTTCAACACAACGATCCCGCCGTTGGCCAGCCGAGGCTTTAACACCCGCTTCAACGCGGATGCGCCGAACCCCACGGCGTTCCACAACGCGATGGGCAATGACTTCAACGGCGCGCTCCGGGTGACATCGACCAACGGCCAGCCGCTGGCCGCGGTGAACAACGGTCTCACGGTTATCGCGGGCCGGCAGCGGGCCAGCACGTACGTGGCCGAAGGGGTCAACACGGGCAGCACAACCCTCTACTTCCCTGCCGTTTATCGCATCGTCTCCGGCAACGACTGGGCGCGCTTCAGCGCCATAATTATCACCAACACAAGCGACACGATAGCCAACGTGACGTTGCGCTTCTATGACAAGGCGGGGAACCTGGTGCTGACCGACAGCAACAACCAGATCCCGCCCGGCACCAGCGCGGGCTTCAACACCCGCTTTGGCATCTCCCTGGATAATCCGGAAGCCCTAGGATCCAACTTTGAGGGCGCAGTGGAGGTGATCTCCGACCAGCCTGTGGTAGGCTTGGTGAACACCAACTACCCCGACCAGCAGGCGACGTACAACGCGTATAAGCGGTAAATCCAGGTGCTTGTGTGGCCTGGTGGTGTTCCTGCCAGGTCGTTGGGTGATTGCGAACGGCGTCGGGTGATCCTAAGAGGGGGTTGCCCGGCGCCGTTTCACCTGTTCAGGCCTTGAGGACACCGCAAACCGCTCAGGAGTGGCGCGGTGATTTTCTTTTATGGCAATGCGGGCTCCAATGCTGCACGTGTGGCGCGTTAAGGGGCGTCGGTGGTGGCGTTTCTGGTGTCACCGCCTGGCGCGACGGTTTCACCTGGCCCCTGTAGTGGGCCCTAAAGTAGTGTCCAACAGTATTCCCAAAGCGGGGTCCCACCTCCTGCTGGCATGTCTGGAGAACATGCCAGGATTGGTGTACACCCGCCGGCACGTTGATTGGCACATGTCAATGGCCCGGCTCGCTCGCGTCCTGGAACAGGTACAGCCCGGTGAGTTCATTACCGCTCACCTCCCTTATGCGCCGGAACGGGCGGCTTTGTTGACACGCTATCGGTTTCGTATGGTGCTGATGGTGCGGGACCCGCGAGATGTGGTGGTCTCCCATGCCCACTGGGTGACCTACCGGTACACGCGTGGGCGGTTCCACCCCTATTTTCGCTCGTTACCGGATGAGGATGCCCGTTTGATGGCCTCGATCCAGGGGACGCCCCCCTTACCTTCCGGTGAGCGACTGGACGACATTGGCACGCGCGTTCGCGCGTACCTGGCCTGGGCCGAACACGGCGCGCACGTGGTGCGATTCGAGGATCTGGTGGGAGAGGCCGGGGGTGGTTCGCGCGAGGTTCAGGTTCGCACTATAATAGAGCTGGCGCGTTTTCTGGGCATTGATCTTTCCCCGCAAACGGCAGCCCGCTTGGGGGAACGGTTGTTTGATCCCCACAGTCCGACCTTTCGGCGGGGACGCATCGGTGAGTGGCGCGAGCGCTTTCGGCGGGAGCACAAGACAGCCTTCAAGGCGGTCGCCGGTGATGTGCTGATCGCCCTGGGGTACGAGCACGATGAACACTGGTGAGGTGGCCCATGGGTCCGGTGGTGGTGGTGGGTCTGGACGGCGCGACGTGGCAGGTCATTCGACCGCTGGCAGAAGCAGGGCATTTGCCCACGTTGCGCACGTTGTTGAAGGAGGGGGCCTGGGCGGTGTTGCGTTCGGTGGTTCCCCCGTTGAGTCCTCCCGCGTGGACGGCCTTCATGACCGGTGCCAACCCTGGCAAGACCCGCGTGTACGACTTCATTGGCCGTGATGAGGGGGGGCGGTTCCGATTGGTCAACGGTGGGTGGCGGGCATTGCCTTCCCTCTGGCAGTTGCTGAGCAACGCCGGATATCGCGTAGGGGTGATCAACGTTCCCATGACCTACCCGCCGGAGCCGGTCAATGGGGTGTTGATATCGGGCATGGATGCGCCGGTCAAGGACCGGGCCGTTGGGTATCCTGCCGACATTCACCGTCGCTTGCAGCAGGCCGGGTTTACCTACCGGGTAGACGTGTCGCACGCCCGATGGTGGCCTCAGTCACCGGAACGGTACGTGGAGTACTATGTAGGGGCGGTGAACCGGGTGGCCCACGAGCACATGGCCGTCGCCCGCTGGTTGTTGGTCACTGAGCGCCCTGATTTCCTCATGGTGACCTTGGTGCACACCGATCGGATCAGTCACGCGGTGGGACGCCGGCTGAAGGAGATCACCCCGGAGCGGGCCGCTTCACTCTCCCCAGAACATCCCATTGTGGCCGCGTATCGCGTCGCCGATGAAGCCTTGGCGAGCTTGATGGAGTCCTTGCCCCCACAAAGCACGCTCATGGTGGTCTCAGACCACGGTTTCCGTCCCTATGACCGGGTGTTTAACCTGAACCGGTGGCTGTACGAGCGTGGTTGGCTGGATTTGGATGAGCGCCTGCTGCGCTCGTCCTCCTGGCAGCGGTGGTGGGCTCCGGTGTGGCAGCGGGTGCAATACCGGCTCTGGCGGCGTCGTGGGGTGGACCTGATGCGGCGCTCTCGTTTCTTTCGCGCTATTCGGTGGCATCGGACCCGCGCGTACAGTTTCGGGGCCTTCGGCAGCATTTTCATCAACTTACAGGGCCGAGATCCTTACGGCATCGTGCCACCCGAAGCGTACGAGGCTCTGTGTGAGGAGCTCAGCGCCCAGTTGCTGGCCCTGCGCGACCCTCACACCGGCAAACCTATCGTGCGCCACGTGTGGCGGGCGCGTGAAGTGTATCAGGGACCATACGTGCACCTGGGACCGGATCTCATCCTAGACCTTATGCCAGGCTATTTTGTGCGCAATGCGCTGGACGAGTACCGGCCAGAGCTGGTGTATCCCGCGGGGCGTTACGGCACCCGCGCGCTGGAACACACCGGCATGCACGATCCCGACGGCATTCTCTTAATGTGGGGACATCGGGTGCATTGTCGTGGGGAGCAACCGGTGGCCCACATCGTGGACCTCATGCCCACTATTTTAGCCCTGTTTGACGTGCCGATCCCTGCATACGTGGACGGCCGGCCTTTAACCGGGTGGTGTGACATCACGCCTCGCGCCACGCTGGCCGAACAGACCACGGCCTCACCTGCAGAGGGCTACAGTGGGCAGGAGAGCGATCTGATAATCGAGCGCCTGCGGGAATTGGGGTACCTGTGAACGGTGAGGGCATCCGATGGAGGTCGAGCGGTCAAAGGGGGCAGGGGGAACAATACGACTTCGGTGGCAAAGGGTAGGCCTCTTGCTGGTGGGGTTAGTGCTTTTTCTCGGGGCAAGGCCGACCCCGTCGGTGGGTGCCCAGGTGGCCCCTGATCGGCAGTTCTTGCCCTGGGTCGTCCGAGCGGTGCCCCCCGCGCGGTGGGTAGCCCAGACATCGGTTTTAAAATACGAAGTACAGGCCGGGGACACATTGTTTACGTTGGCCCTTCGTTTCCGCCGCCCCCTTCATCAAATGATGTGCGCCCTGCCCCCAGAACGCGATATGCGACGTCCTTTAGTGCCCGGCGAGACGATGTGGATTCCTCCTCGTAACAGCGTGTGTCATGTGGTGGCGGCCGGCCACACTCTGCGCGCACTGGCCAGGGCCTATGGGAGTACCGAGGGGGATATCCTTCGTATGCCTCAGAACGATCTGAGCACGCCGCCATACACACTTGTGCCCGGACAGCGGGTGCTCATACCGGTGCCTCCCGGCCTGGAAGTAGCGCCGTGGCCTTACGGTACCGGGCGTTTCCTCTTTCCCGTCTTGGGTGTGATCAGCCAGCCCTGGCGTGCCCAACACCGGGGACTGGACGTGGCCGCACCTCAGGGTCAGCCTGTGGTGGCCGCGGATACGGGATGGGTCCGATGGGCCGGGTGGGATACGTCCGGTTATGGGTGGCTGGTGATTTTAGACCACGGCAACGGTTACCAAACGTATTACGCGCATCTGGACCAGATATGGGTGGCGCGAGGGGAGGTGGTGCTGCGTGGCCAACCCCTGGGGGTTGTCGGTTCCACCGGCAACAGCACCGGCCCACACCTGCACTTCGAGGTGCGGGATTACGGACGGGCCATTAACCCTCTGGACGTGCTTTACCGGTAGGGAGAGTCCCCTTTGCAAGGGCCTTCTGCACGTCGCGCAGGTGGCGTTGTTCGTGTACTCGGATGACCTTGAAGATTCCCTCCACGGTAACGTCGAAGCCCCCGGGGTGAGGGCCGGCCTTGTCCCAGTCCTCCGGGCCGACAGCCGCCAGCAGCGCCGCGGTCTGAGCCCGTGCGGCGTCCAGTTCGGCTAAACGCGCGGCCATGCTAAGCCCACGACGTTTGGCGGTCTCCCGGCGGTTGAATGTGTCCAGGTCGAAGTCGGTCACGGTGGTAGGTTCCCCGCGCAAGAGGGCCCACCCCACGGCCACGTGCCCTTGTTCTGCAGAGGCCAGATGGGCGATTACGTCTTGTACCGTCCAGTGTTCGGTGACCGGGGTGCGCCATGCGGCCGGTGAGAGGTCGGTGATCAAGGTTTTCACCTCCTGGCGGATAGCTTCCAGCCGCCACCACAACCGGTCTTTGCGGAAGGGATCTTGCCACGAGGCGACGCGCGTCCAGGGAATGTCCAGCGCGCGTGCCATGTCTTGCATGTGATCCCACTCGTGAATCGCGAGCAGGTAGAAAACGCCGGCCACGCTGATGGTCGCGCCGGAGGGATGCCGGCCCTGCACGGCCAGCTGAGCGTTGCTCAGCGCGTACAAACGGGTTTTGGCCTCCGCGTGGGCGGCTTGCACTTCGGCCAACAGGGTGGTAGGGGAGCGGTGGCGACGCTTTTCTACCTGGCGTTGATTCCAGTAGTCGAGGTTAAAGTCGGCCGGCAATGCTCGACCGGCAAGAAAGCGCTCTACGGTGGCGAGCAAGCCGTGGCCGGCAGCCGCCAGGTGAGCGAGCGTGTCGTGTAACGTCCAGCCTGGATTGGCAGTAGGCCGTTGCCAGGTGGCCCCGTCAACAGCAGCAACGAGTTCCTCCAGCGCGGATAGGCTCTCGTCCAACGCAGCGGCCAGGGCTTCTCGGGAGAGAAAGTACGTGTGACTCATAATGATGTTCCTCCTCATCTGTGGGTAACCCCTCTACCTTCAAGCCAAGAGAAACCACGCCCGTGTATTCCCAACAGGCGAGAGCGCTTTGGGGTCCTCGCGCGGCTTATGTTAGCATACAGCGGGTTGGCAGCTATATCCAACGCTCGTCTCACCTCAGGTTGGCCCAAACCGCCGGGAGCAAGCGTTCCTTCAAAGTGTGAATGGCAAGTCCACAGGACACACGCGGGTTTTCCCGAACCGACGATTGTGGGCGGTGGTGTAAACAAGTGGATGATGGTATCGTGAACAAAAGAGAACAGGCCCCGGTCCACTCGGCGAGGCATGGTGAAGTCTTGACGGGGGTGGTGGAACGCATCACCTATCATGACGAGGAGACTGGATACACCGTGGCCCGCGTGACCCCAGAGGGCAAGGATGACTTGGTGACGGTGGTAGGACCCATGATGGGGGTCAATGTGGGCGAAACCATTCGATGTCACGGACGGTGGGTGGTCCACCCCCAGTACGGGCGTCAATTTCGGGCCGAACGGGTGGAAACGGTGTATCCGGCCACACTGGCCGGTATCGAGAAGTACCTGGGTTCAGGGTTGATCAAGGGCATAGGGCCGGTTATGGCCCGGCGTATCGTGCAACACTTTGGCCTGGACACCTTGCGAGTCATTGACGAGGAGCCTGACCGCTTGCTGGAAGTGCTGGGCATTGGGCCTAAGCGGCTGAGCCTTATTAAAGCCGCCTGGGAGGAACAGCGACACATTAAGGACGTGATGCTCTTCCTGCAGAGTCACGGGGTCAGCACAGGGTTAGCGGTGAAGATTTACAAGCACTATGGCAACGAAGCCTTACAGGTTTTACAGAGTGACCCTTACCGGCTGGCGCGGGAAGTACACGGTATCGGCTTCATCACCGCGGACCGGATTGCGCGCCACCTGGGTGTGCCTGAGGACGCTCCCGAGCGCATCGCGGCCGCTGTGGCGTATCTCCTCGGCGAGGAGGCGGACCAGTCAGGGCACGTATACCTGCCCCGTTCGGAGTTAATTGCCCGGGCCACCGCGTTGCTTCAGGTGGCGCCGGAGAAGGTGGAAGAAGCCATTGCTACTCTGATGGAACAGGAGGTGATTAACCTGGAGCCGGTACGCGAGGGAGCTGCCGGGCAGAGGACCGTGGCCGAGGAACAGGCGGTGTATTTAACGCCTTTTTATCGAGCGGAAGTCGGTGTGGCTCACCGCCTGCGTCGGCTGCTGGCAGCCCATCAGGACACGCTCTGGCACAGTCGACTGTACATGTTTCAGCAGTTTGACTGGTCGGCCGCCTTTGCGGCAATGGCCGTCGAAAGTGGGCTGAACCTCAACGCCGAACAGCAGGCAGCGGTCCGGACGGCGTTGACGTCGCCGGTAAGCGTGCTCACAGGAGGGCCGGGTACGGGAAAGACCACTACAGTGCGCGCGATTATCCGCCTTTTAGAGGCTGCGAAGGCCCGCTACGTGCTGGCGTCTCCCACCGGTCGAGCAGCCAAGCGGCTAAGTGAAGCCACCGGACGTCCCGCCCAAACCATCCATCGTTTGCTGGAAGTGGCACCCGGCAGTGACGGAGTGCGCTTTAAGCGCAACGATGAGAATCCCTTACCGGTGGACATGGTCATCGTGGATGAGGCGTCCATGCTCGACGTGCTCCTGACCAACCACCTGCTGAAAGCCATCCCACCGGGGGCTCATCTCCTCTTTGTAGGGGATGTGGACCAGCTTCCCAGCGTGGGTGCCGGCAATGTCCTGCGGGACATTATTCACTCGGGGGTGGTACCGGTAGTGCGCTTGCAACAGATCTTCCGCCAGGCGGAGGACAGCTACATCGTTGTGAACGCCCATCGTATCCGGCAAGGACAGATGCCTGTCCTCGACAACCGTCGATCCCGGGATTTCTTTCTGTTCAAGGTGGATGATCCGGAGGTGGCGGCTAACTGGATTGTGGACATTGTGTGTCATCGTATTCCTCGGCGGTTTGGCTTTACCCCTGATGAAATTCAAGTGTTAAGTCCCATGCACCGGGGGGCGGTGGGAGTCGCGCACCTGAACCAGCGCCTGCAAGAGGTCCTCAACCCTCCGGCAGCGGACAAACCTGAACGTCGTGTGGGAGGGCGGGTCTTCCGTTTAGGGGACCGGGTTATGCAAGTGCGGAACAACTATGACAAGGACGTGTACAACGGTGACTGGGGGCGCATTGTGCACATGGACCTGGAAATGCAATCTGTGGTGGTAGATTTTGACGGCCGACACGTGCGGTACGATGTTCTGGAGTTGGATGAGCTCACCCACGCGTACGCCATCAGCGTGCACAAAGCTCAGGGATCGGAGTATCCCGCTATCGTGATGCCGGTCATGACAACCCACTACGTGATGTTACACCGAAACCTGTTGTACACCGCGATTACGCGGGCGAAACGTTTGGTGGTTCTGGTCGGTGAGCCCCGGGCTATCAGCATTGCCGTGCGGAATGCCAAACCCATCGCGCGGCATTCCGGATTGGCCCAAAGATTGGCAGACGAGGTGAAGGCAACGTACCCATGACGGCCAAACCATTGGTACGGTACACGGTGGTCAGTGTGTTGTGTTTGGATCCGCGACGCCGCGCGGTCCTGCTGGTAGAACAGCAACGTCGCGGGGATGGTGAGCCGGCGTGGTCTCTTCCCGGTGGAACGTGGGAGATAGACGAGTCGGCGGAACAGGCGGCTATCCGGGAGACAAAGGAGGAGACCGGCCTGGACATTGTGTTGAAGGGGTTGTACGACAGTCGGGTGGAAGTGATGGAGATGCCGGATATGCGGGTGGCTGCTTTCATTCTCACGTACGAAGGGGAGTGCGTGGGGGGAGAACTGCGACCCCAAGACCCCGATGGCCAGATCCGGCAGGCAGCATGGGTGCCTGTAGAGGCGTTGGATAGGTTTACGTTTCAGTTTCCCGCTCAGCGGGACTTGATCAAGCGGTATGTGCGGGAGCGGTGGGGCATCTGGCCGGCCCCTTACCTGTCCCATCCTACCCCACGGGTGGAGGATGAAACGTCATGACGGTGTTGCTGGTGGCTACCCACAACCCGGGCAAGGTGCGGGAGTATGCCCGGTTGCTCCGTGACCTGCCTGTACGGTTGACCTTCCTGGATGAGGTCGGCATTACGGAAGCAGTGCCTGAAACCGGTGCCACCTTTGAGGAGAACGCCGTGCTCAAGGCACGGGCGTATGCCCGGCGTACCGGACTCCTTACCCTGGCGGATGATTCTGGCCTGGAAGTGGATGCGCTGGGTGGGGCACCTGGGGTACACTCCGCGCGCTATGCGGGCCCCAACGCTACGGACATGGACCGCATACGCAAATTACTGGACGCGCTGGCCGGTGTGCCGCTCGAACGACGTACGGCGCGCTTTCGTTGCGTCATCGCGGTGGCCACACCGGAGGGGGAGGTGATCACCGCGGAAGGCACCGTAGAAGGGTATATCGCTGAGGCCCCTCGCGGCAGCCATGGGTTCGGGTACGATCCCATCTTTTACCTGCCGGAACGAGACCGGACCATGGCCGAACTGCTACCTGAGGAGAAGAATCGCTTGAGCCATCGGGCGCGAGCTGCTGAGGCGATTAAACCCCACTTGCGCGCGCTTTTATCCCGTAAAGGGCCCGGGTACAATGACATCACCCGGCATGAGGTGCCGGGCAACCGCGGTGAGCCGTCTGGAAACGCATGAGAGTGCGACGATGCTCAGTCATCCTGTGCGAC
This sequence comes from Anaerolineae bacterium, assembly GCA_015490995.1. Lineage (GTDB taxonomy): Bacteria > Chloroflexota > Anaerolineae > JAADDB01 > JAADDB01 > S141-23. The sequence continues at coordinate 38,694 of WFWT01000144.1, forward strand.
AATGGCATTACTTGCTGGAAATCGCCCGTGCGCTGGCATCCAGCCTGGACCTGCGGGAGGTCCTTCAACTGATCTTGCAAAGCGCGGCCGAGATCCTTCAGGGGGAGATCGGCCTCCTGGCCATGCGTACCCGGCGTGGACAGTTGCAGGTGGTGGCCACCTACGGCCTTTCCCGTCAGCACCTGCCCCGTTTCCGGCCGTTGCTGGACGACATTCCCTATTACCGTACCGAGGAGGGATGGCACCTTTCCCGTCGGGACATTCTGGCCCGACTGCAGCTGGTAGCCGAAGCCACCGGCCTTGAGCTGCGGCAAGTGGTGGCCCTGCCGCTCACGGTAGAGGACGAATTCTTGGGCGTGATCTACATCTTTCGCACCTCAGAGCGTCCCTTTACCGTCGAGGAGGAATACCTGCTCCACACTTTCGCCGACCACGCAGCCATCGCCATGCGAAATGCTCAGTTGTACACCGCGCTGCAGTTGGAGCGCAACCGGCTTGAGGCCATCATTGAAAACAGTGCGGACGGGATAATGATCCTGGACGCGGATTGTCGGGTGGAGGTGATTAACAAGACTCTAAGCCGCATGACGGGCTGGCCGACGGAGAAGGCGCGCGGTAAGCCGGGCAATGCAGTGCTCCACTTGGAAAACGCCACCGGCCAGGAGCCCTGCGAACGCCTGGACCAGGGGGATATCCCCAAAGAGCCCATGCACCGGGAGGGAGATATTATCCGTCCCGGCCACCGCCGAATTACGGTGGAGGTAACGTACACGCCTATTTTTGATGAACACGGGGAGCTTCAATATATCATCGTCAACGTAAACGATATCACCCGCTTCCGCGAAGCCGAGGAAATGAAGTCGACCTTCATTTCCGTCATCTCCCACGAGTTGAAGACGCCGGTCGCGCTCATCAAAGGATATGCTGCCACGCTGCGGCGTGAGGATGTCCGGTGGGATGAGGAGACCATCCGCGAGGGGTTGGCCATCATCGAGGAGGAAGCGGACCGTCTTACCGCGCTGATTGATAACTTGCTGGACGCGTCGCGCATCCAGGCGGGTGGGTTAACGTTGAAGTTTGAGGAAGTGGACTTGCGGCAGTTGATTCACGCGGTGGCGGATCGGTTCCAGGCCCAGACCGCTGCCCATACGATTGTGGTGGACGTGCCTGAAGATTTACCCCACGTGTGGGCAGACCCGGAACGGGTGCGTCAGGTGCTGAGCAATTTGTTGAGCAACGCCATCAAGTATTCACCTGATGGAGGTGTGGTACGGGTTGGAGCCTGGGCAGAGAATGAGCATGTCACCGTGTATGTCGCGGACCAGGGCATCGGCATTCCAGAGGAGGAGCTGCCTTACATTTTTGATCGTTTTTACCGGGTTGATTCCACGTTACGTCGTCAGACCCAGGGGGCAGGCCTCGGGTTATACCTGGCGCGGGCGTTGGTGGAGGCCCACGGTGGCCGCATCTGGGTCCACAGCAAGCCGGGGGAAGGGTCTACGTTTTTCTTCACACTGCCGATAAGTACCGAATCGGGTACGCAGAGCGTGGAATCAGAGGTACGTTGGGAAGAGCAGGGCCCCGCGCCCTCTTAAGACGACACATTCCCAAGGAGGCATGGAGTAAGGCACAATGGCTTCAGACATCCTCGGGCCCATCGATCACGTAGCCTTTGTGGTGGAGGATTTGGACCGCGCGCTGGCCACGTATGTAGACCGTCTGGGATTTACGGTGTTGGAGCGTCGGGAGGTGCCGGACCAAGGTGTCCTTGTTTGTTTTCTGGACGCGACCCCGGTGCGCATTGAGTTGATCCAGCCGGTGCGGCCGGATACCGGGGTGGCCCGTTTCCTGCAAAAGCGAGGTGAAGGGCAGCATCACGTGTGTTTTCGGGTGTCCGACATCCGTCGGGCGCTGGCACGACTGGCCGAGGCCGGTTTCGAGATCATTGACCCCGAACCCCGACCGGGGTTGCACGGCCTGATCGCCTTTGTGCATCCCCGGAGTACGCACGGTGTGTTGATAGAGCTGGTGCAGGTGCTCCATGACACTCATCCTGGGCATTGAGACGTCCTGTGACGAGACAGGGGTAGCTATTGTGCGCGATGGGACGCACATCGTCGCCCATCGCGTGGCTTCTCAGGCGGATTTGCACCGCCGATATGGGGGTGTTTTCCCGGAAGTCGCGGCCCGACAGCACGTGCTCACCATCACGCCTTTGCTGCGGGAAGTGTTGGAGGAGGCCGGTGTTACCCTGCGCGATTTGGACGCTATTGCCGTGACGCGCGGACCAGGGTTGGTGGGGGCTTTACTGGTGGGGGTGAACGTGGCCAAGGGGCTGGCGTGGAGTGCGGGTCGGCCCCTCCTGGGGATTAATCACCTGGAGGGGCACATTTACTCCAACTGGGTGCGCCCCCCCGACGCAGCACCCTCCTGGGCGCCACCCCCGTTCCCTAACCTGGTGCTTATCGTCTCCGGAGGGCACACGGAGCTGGTCTTGATGGAAGGGCACGGAGTATACCGGCGTTTGGGAGGCACCCTGGACGACGCGGCCGGGGAGGCGTTTGACAAGGTGGCACGCGTGTTGGGGTTGGGCTACCCGGGTGGGCCGGCTATCCAGCGGGCTGCGATGGACGGCGATCCTCACCGTTTTGCCTTCCCCAACCCCCGCCAGCCAGGATTTAACTTCTCCTTTAGTGGCTTGAAAACCGCGGTGCTCCGTCAAGTGCAGGCCCTTGAACGGGCAGCCGGGGTGACTACCGGCATGGAACGTAAGCTGGTTCCGGTCGTAGAGGGTGTCCTGGATCCCCAAACGGTCGCGGATTTGGCAGCCAGTTTTCAACGGACCGTGGTGGAAGGGCTGGTCACTGCCGTGGTGGAGGCTGTCGAGGCGTTTCAGGTAGCACATGTCTGTGTGTGCGGCGGGGTGGCGGCCAACGCGTTGTTGCGTGAAGAGGTGACGCGTCGCTCTCCGGTGCCGGTCAGTGTGCCGCCGCTGTTTCTGTGTCTGGATAATGGCGTCATGATCGCGGCGGCAGGGCACTTCGCTTACCTGCGTGGACAGCGTGACGGTTGGGATCTCGATGTGGAAGCGGATCTGGCCCTGCCTGTCCGTCCGCTGGAAGCCTCACCACCAGGGCGTGAGCGCGAGGCTAAGCCAGCCCAGCATGAAGGCCACACCGCCCAGGGGAGCAGGCGCGGCCAGCGCGCGTCGCCGGAGGAACACACGGAGGTACAGGCTTCCGGAGAAGAGAATTAAGCCCGCGAAGAAAAAAAGGGCAGCCCACTGAGCAGCCTGGCTATAAGGCCACATTACCCGCATCACCGCGCTGAAGAGCGCGGCCAGAGAGTGGTAGAAGTGATAGCGCACCGCGGTTGTGAACACGTCCATTTCTTCAGGCGCATGGTGTGCCCGCAACCGATGGGTGCCTACGGCGCCCAGAAAGGTAGCTGTTAATCCTGAAAGGGCGGCCAGGGTGACGATCACCTCGGTCATGTATCACCTCCCGGCCGGGTGAGTTTCCCCTAAGCTCCACCTAGCATACGTTATTTTCCCAGGAAAAGCCAGTTCGTTATCCTGGGTTTGGCCTGCAGGGCGCAGGGCCGTGATGACCACGTGACATTAAGGAGCAGTCATCTTATGAGCGCACGGCGTAAGGGAAAACGTCGCCTCGCGGGGGAGATGGTAACCGTCTCGATGGTGCAGATGGCCCATGGGGGGGAAGCCCTGGGGCGTCACGAGGGGAAGGTTATCTTCGTGGGATATACCCTCCCCGGCGAGGTGGCCCGTGTCCGGCTGGTGGAGGACCACACGACCTGGGCGCGCGGTCAGCTGGTGGAGGTCCTCTCTCCCAGCCCGGACCGGGTGATCCCGCCCTGTCCGTACTTCGGGCCTGAACGATGTGGGGGCTGTCAGTGGCAACACATTGCATATGAACGTCAGTTGCGTCTCAAGCAGGAGATTGTGGTGGACCAGCTGCGTCGGCTGGGCCGGATAACCGACCCGCCGGTGAAGCCTACGCTGGCCGTGGGTGAGCCCTGGGGGTACCGCAATCACATGCAATTCTCGGTTACCCGGGAAGGGCGATTGGGCTTGTTGCGGAGCCACAGTCGGGATGTGGTGGCCGTGGATGAGTGTTTGCTCCTCCATCCTTCCCTGCGCGAGATATATGCCTCCTTTGAGCTGGAGTGGGACGCGCTGCGGCGTGTTATCCTGCGGTGTGGGGTCAACACCGGGGAACGGATGGTTATTCTGGAGGCGGAGAGCGATGAGATCCCTGAAGTCACGGTGGACATGCCGGTATCGGTTGTTCTGCACCGCGCGACGAAAGGCCCGTTCCCCCTGGCCGGATTGCCGTTTCTGCGGGAAGTGGTAGGTGGAAGAACGTTCCGTGTTTCTTCCGATAGTTTCTTCCAGGTGAACACGGCCGGAGCAGAAGCGTTGCTCGGATTAGTGCGCACGTATCTGGCACCACGTGGGCATGAAACCTTGCTGGACCTGTATTGTGGGGTGGGGTTGTTTGGACTTTCCTTGGCCGAGGAGGTGGGGTTGGTCATCGGCGTTGACGCGAGCGAGAGCGCAATGGAGGATGCAGCCCACAACGCGGCGGAGATGGGATTAGATAATGTGGCGCTTCACGAGGGGCCGGTGGAAGAGGTGTTGCCCGTGTTGTGGGAGCCGGCGGAATTGGCGGTTCTTGATCCCCCCCGGAGTGGCGCAGGGCGGGAGGTATTGAAGCACCTGCCACGACTTCACGTACGGCGGCTGGTATATGTCTCCTGCGATGTGGCCACCATGGCGCGAGACGCGCGTTATTTGCAGGAACTGGGATACCGGTTGCGGGAAGTCCAGCCGGTGGATATGTTTCCCCAAACGTATCACGTTGAAACCGTTTCCCTGTGGGAGTGGGCCCCGGACGAAACCCCGGCCTGAACGTGGTCTCAGTACGCGTTGCGGTCCCGGAAAATGCGGAACAGGGTGCGGATGAGGATCTTAATGTCCAGCCAGAGGGACCAATTTTCGATGTACCACAGGTCGTACTTGGTGCGCTCCGCGATGGAGGTATCTCCCCGTAGCCCGTTGACCTGAGCCCACCCGGTAATGCCAGCCTTTTCCCGATGTCTGTCCATGTATCGAGGGATGTACTGGCGAAACTGTTCCACGTACACCGGTCGCTCAGGCCGTGGCCCTACGAGGCTCATGTCCCCCATCAGGACGTTGATCAGCTGAGGGAGTTCATCGATGGAGTACTTGCGAATAAAGCGGCCCACCCGGGTGACCCGCGGGTCATTGGGCCGTGTCCAGCCCGGGCCGTCCTTCTCCGCGTCGACGTACATGGACCGGAATTTCAACATTTTGAAGGGACGGGCATCCAGCCCCATGCGTTCCTGCACGTAAAACACCGGCCCCGGGGATTCCAGCTTGATGGCTATGGCGGTGAGGAGCATTATGGGTGAAAAGAGGATCAACCCTATGATGGAACCCACCAGGTCCATCGCGCGTTTGGCTACGAGGCGCCACCCGCGCATGGCAACATCACGCACTGTGAGGAGCGGAAGACCACCCAGGTCGCCGATGGAGATTTCTGATGCCATGATCTGGAAGACGTCGGGAAATACCCGTATGCTGACCTTTTCCCGCTCGCAGAGCGCGATCAAGTTTACAATCTCCTGATGGCTGGCCTCCGGCAGGGCGATGATGACCTCGTCCACCTTGTGTTCGTCAATCACCCGAGGCAGGTCCGCGGCCCGCCCCAAGACCGGAAGGCCCATCACGTTTTTCGTGTGGCCGTTGGTGTCGATAAAGCCCACGACGCGGTATCCCAGTTCTGGCTGCTGAACGATCTTCTGCAGAATCATGCGGCCCACTTCCCCGGTGCCTACGATAAGGACGCGGTCGGCCCCCACGCCGCGGGCCTGTAGGGTCCGCTGGAGGGTGCCCATCGCTACCCGGCCTAAGGTTAGCAAGGCGATGGAGAGCCCCCACGCGTAGGCGAGCATACGTCGCTGGTAGTTGAAGGATTCCTTGTAAATGAGGGACATAGCGGCCAGGGAAAGCAGCAGGGAAAGAGTCACCGCCGCGATGATCACGTAGGCTTCGTCCAAAGGTTGGGTGGTTCGCTTATGTCGGTACGAGCGGTTGAAGGCCAGAGTGACCAGGAGGATGAGCACATAGGTGACGAGCATAGGCAGGTAAGGGGTGAAGAGGTCGGACATGCCGGGGTGAGGTGTTAAGAGGCGCAGGCGAAAGGCGCCGTAGAAGGCCACCCCGGCCAACACCGCGTCCAGAAGGATCTGGATCACAACAAAGGCCACGTGGACCCGCTTCATGGCGTTTTCCTCATTTCTCGGGCCCGTGTCCAGGCCAGTCTGGCCCAGCGCATGGACACGTCCAGAACACCTTTTACCGCAATTCCGGTCAGGATAAGCCAGTGAAGCGGTCGGGGGGTGGTGGCCGCAAAGTGTTTGCGGTAAAAGATGACCATGGCTCGATAGAATTCTACGCGAGCTCGCCAACTTTGCCGAGCGGCCGCTTCTTTGACGTGCAACACGGTCACGTCCGCGTTGTACCAGATTTGCCAGCCGCGCTGTTTGATGCGGTAGGCCCAATCCAGGTCTTCGCCGTACATGAAGAACTGCTCGTCGAGCAGCCCTACTTGTCGAATCGCTTCCCCGCGCACCATCATAAATGCGCCCACCACGCTGTCTACCTCTACCGTCAGGTCAGGGGGCAGGTAGGTCAAGTTGTACCGGGCAAAGCGGGGACTGTGGGGGAACAGCTTGTGCAGCCCAAGCATGCGGTAAAGGGCTACCTCCGGCGTGGGGAAACTGCGCCGACAGGCAAGGTCCAGGGAGCCATCAGGGCGTATCAGCCGCGGGCCGGCCACGCCGGCGTGAGGGCGTGCGTCCAAAAAGGCCACCATGTCCGCGAGCGCGGTGGGGGGCAGTTCGGTGTCTGGGTTCAGCAACAGGGCGTACCGAGGTGCCGGCCGCTGATCCACCTCTGCTATCAGTTCCCGGTATGAACGACATGTACCCTCTTCCCACACCGGAAGGTCCGGCACAGACTCTCCCAGGCGAGATTCCCCTTCCCGGGGGAGAAAACCGTAACCCCGCAGCCCCAGATTGTTCCCGTATGGATAGCCTCCGTTGATCGGGCTGGCAATGAGCCGCACCTGAGGAAACCGTTCCCGTACCATGGTCACGGTCCCATCTTGGGACGCGTTGTCCACCACGGTGACGTGAAAGCTCACATTTCCGGTGCTGGCCAGCACCGTCTCCAGACATCGGGCCAGGAGTTGATGGGTGTTGTAACTGACGATTACGATGCCTATGTCCAGCGCGTTCATCGCCTTCTGTTCGGCGTCCGGGTTCCGTGGGGACCGATTCCCCCGCAATCCCGGCATTTTAGCACACCCCCGAATCTTTCCGAAGGCTTAGGGGGGTGTTGGTCCATACCGGGATGTGTCCAACGTGTGTACCGCTCGTGTGTGTTCGGCATGTCCTGCCAGGGATCAGGCCCCATGCTCCGGGAAGGTAATGGCCAGCAGGATGAGGAGTGCGTTGTACAGCACATGAACGATGATGGCCGTTGTGGTATTGTACCGCTGGCGCAGATAGCCCAAGCCCAAGGCCAGGATGAACACAATGACCAAGGCAAATGAAAACGCGTATTGGAGGTGAACGGAGGCAAAGAGCATGCTAGTGATCAGGAGGCCGAAGCGTGGTTGTAGGGCGCCTCGGAACACGAGTTCTTCACTGATGCCCGCGCTTAACCCGATAATGATGGCTCCCGTGGGGTTAAAAAACTCACCTAACAAGGTGGTGGTGATGCGGTTGACCCGTTCGAGACTCTCTGGGGCCACAGCCATCCACGCAGCGCCAAGCGCGCTTTGCATGACCACCAACGCCGTCGTCCCTATCAAGGCCGCTCGCCAATCGCTCCAACGGGGCCATGCCAATCCCAAGCGCTGTACCGCTTCTTGCCAGGAACGGGTGATGCCCAAGCCGGTACCTGCCAGGGCCAGGAGGGTGAGCCCAAAGGCCTGTCCTACCAGTTCGGTGGGAGAAAGGGTAAATTCTTCCTCGGTGAGTAAATCGAGCAGGGGCGTTTGGACTAAGGTGCTGGTAACAAAATAACAAGCCATCACCAGCGCGGTGGTGTGGACGGGATCCTTAGGACGAATGTCCATGAATCGGGCCAATCCTCGTTGGATAAAGGGAACCATCACCAGGGTAGCGGCCAGGCCTCCCAAGAGCAAGGTGCGGCCGAGGAAGGCAAGATCGTCCGGGGTAAGCGCGGTATTTTGTAAGGCAAGGAGCGGTCGGCCGGAGGCGAAGGAGGCAAGTAACACAAGGCTACCGCTAACGATCAAAAGCACGTTGGCGCCGATCATGCTGAGGTAGACAACAAGGGACACTGCCGGTTGCCGGCGACCGGCATGGGCAGCCCACATCCATAAAGTCAAGGGCAACAACGACAGGAAGGTGAACATGGTTGTCATCCTCCTTTGCGTGTTATGACGTTGTATTGGCCGTTTCTGCCCACCGGGCAACGGCACGGTAAACGTGGGAAGGAACCTGGTGGCGGGTAAGCCGGCGCAAGAACGCCAGAAGACGCCGCGGAGGTACGCCCTGACGGATGGCCCGTGTTACGCTCTGGGGCGTAATGCGGTATGTAAATTGAGGGTGCGAGGCCACCCAATCCGCAAAGCGGGCGACACGGAATCGGTCAAAGGGATGTACTTTGGCCGGCAAACGCACGAGAAAGTCGTCGGTGACGGTGGCCGGAGGACGGTGCATGCGCATCGGTTCACTGCGCCGACGCAACCATCGTCGGCCTGCTTCCGTTAGGCAGAAGCGGGTAGGCTGCGTCGCCTCGTCCAAGGCCAGCGCGTCCAGCCAGAACATAGGACCGACGAGATAAAAGCGAATCAGGGCCCCTTCCACATCGTGCCAGTGTTCGAACCCGCGGAGCCATTGGCCGTCGCTACGACGGCGGATCACCCAAGTGTCATACTCAGCGCCTTGGCGGTAGAAATCGGGAGCTTTTTCAAACATCCAGGCGATGAGATCGTCGATAGTATACCAGCGGTCGGCAGCCAGGCTCTGGAGGTGCGTTAAGAACCGCTTGCGGGCCAAACGGGCCGTGGGACGCCACTCGTCCATTGTGCATTCCAGTTCAGGCACCTGTCGCAGGTCAGGCCACTGCTCGCTGTCGACCCATGCTTGCCATAGCGTGAGCCGTTGATACGCGCGGGGTTGCTGGAGCCATCGGCTAAGCCGGCGTGGGTGCACGTGAAGGCGGTTCCCTTCCTGCCGGACCAGGCCCAGGGTGTATAAGTGATGAAACAGGAGATGGACTCGCGGGGGTGGATGCAGCAGTTCGGTGACGGGTAGCGGTGTGATAAAGCGTTGGCCGACCTGTGCCAGCTCCCCGCGCAGGGGGCGTCCTTCCCAATCAACGTGCATGCCTTCATTGTAAATAAACGCCACCAGGGTGACCATGTCCTCCAGGAAGGTATCCCCCGCCTGTACCGGGTGGGAGGGGATAGGAGCGTTGGGTATGGGGGAGGGTGATGTTGCCGTGGTAGGCTGCGGAATGAGCAGGGAATACTCATCGGGAACAATGGCCAGCTCCAGCCAACGTCCTTGTTGGTGGAACACACGACGGAAGACCCAACCGCGGTAGAAGAGCTCCTCGGCCGGGCTCTGGGGTGAACGCCATGGTTGTTCCCGCTGTAGTCGGGCCGGCCCCATTTCGCGCAGGGGGCCGTAGCGGCGCACGAAGGTATGCCAGCTCATGGGCGGTTGGGCCGTCAGCACGTGCTGACAGGCGTTCTGGGCTTGTGGGGAAAGCCGTTGCCACAGGGTGATGAACACCTCCGGTTGCAACACGTACGCCGCGATCTCGGCCGCGGCCTGACGTACATCCTGTGGGGTGACGGTCACCCCCAGCCATTGAGCAATCCCCTCCAATAGGGGCCAAGGATGATCTTGTAAGCACTCCCGCAAGCCACGCATCGTCCTGTGGCTCTCCTCAACGCTCTGCCGCTCTCAGAGCCAACCGACGTTCTGCCTCCACGAAACACCGATAGCCCAGAGTCGGGAATCTATGATAACGCAGGTAGCCATGGAGGTCACACAAACGGCAGTCCTTATCTGAAGGTCCTGTTCTGTTCCCTGGTATAATACCCTACGTGTGAAGTGCGGAATCTTTGTCCGGTGCGCGGGGGAAAGGGATGTGCGAAAGGCACGGAGGCAACGCCAATGAAGCGGAGAACAAGGCGGGGGATACGTGACCAAGGGTGGCGTCAATGGTGGCATGATGTGCGGGTGGCCTGGGCGCTCTTCCGAGACCCCCGGGTGCCTGTGTGGACAAAGGTGTTGTTGCCCGCAGCGTGGTTGCTGTACTTCTTTTTCCCGTTGGATCTGCTTCCGGACCTCATTCCCTTGCTCGGAGAAGTGGATGATGTGATGTTGCTGTTGTTGTTGGTCCGACTGTTCATTGCGCTGAGCCCGTCGGACGTGGTGGCCGAAGTGCGGGCGCGTGTACAGGGTGCTTCCAGGCCCGAGGTGATTGAAGGCAGGTACCGCATCATTGATGAGGAGAGGTGAGGGTGAGCCGAATAGGGTCAGAGGCCGACGGGGGCGCGCCGATAGGTTCGGCAATGAGGTCATATTCCAGAGCACCGGTCACGCGTACCCGGTGGAATTCGCCTGGCGTGAGGTGGCCGGGCACAATGACGTACCCGTCAATCTCCGGGGCCTCCCGGTAAGACCGGGTAAGGGTGTATACCCCGTCTACCGGGCCAGGCCACCCCATCTCCCGCAGGGTAGTGCCTTGTACAACGCGTTCGGCGAGGACCTCAAGCTCCCGACCTACCTGGGCTTGGTTGCGAGCCAGGGCGATGCGTTGCTGGAGCGCCATCAAACGGTGCCAGCGTTCTTCCTTTATCTCCTCCGGTACTTGTTCCGGCAAGGTGGCTGCCGGTGTTCCCGGCTCGGGCGAAAAGGTGAAGGCCCCCACTTTATCGAACTGGATGGCTTCCACGAATGCGAGCAGGTTTTCGAATTCTTCCTCGGTTTCTCCCGGATAACCCACGATAAACGTTGTGCGCAGCGCGATGTCGGGCATGGCTTCCCGGAGCTTCTCCACCGTGCGGAAGACCATGTTCAGGTTACTGGGCCGTCGCATGCGGCGTAATGTGCGGGGGTCACCGTGTTGTAGCGGTAGGTCTAGATAGTGGACGATTTGAGGATGTTCGGCCATTACAGCAATGAGCTCGTCACTCACGTGACCGGGATATGCGTACATGACCCGCAGCCAGTGTAAGCCGGGAATTCGGCTTACCAGGGCGTTCAAGAGTCGGGGCAGACTGTTGGGTTGGCCCCAATCCCGGCCGTAATCGGTCGTATCCTGAGCGATAAGGATAATTTCTTTGGCTCCGCCGGCCACCAGGCGAGCAGCTTCATCCACCAATTCGGGCAGGGGACGGCTGCGTAGGGGGCCTTTGAACAGAGGAATAGAGCAGAAGGCACACGGCGCGTTACAACCGTCACTGATCTTCAGGTACGCGGTGGGGCCTACCCGCTCCGGTCGGGCAATCGGCGTCGGAGTGTCGGGATCGCCCAGAAGCTCTTTTATCGCTTGGTGACGCCCACCACGGCGTTGTCGCCGGAGTATGTCCACTAGCCGCAGAATCTCCATCCAGCGACGAGTTCCTAACAAGCCGTCCACTCCCGGCACACGTCGTTTGATCTCTTCAGGGTACCTTTGGGCCAGGCATCCTGCGGCAATTAACAGCTGGCCGGGCCGTTTCTGAGCGGCCAGTTCTTGGAGGTAGGCAATGCTTTCCTCCTTAGCGGCTTCCAGGAACCCACACGTGTTGACAATGAGTACGTGCGCCTCCTCCGGCACGTCGGTGGCCAAATATCCTTGCCGTTGTAAGAGCGCGGCCATCCCTTCGCTGTCCACGGTGTTCTTAGGACAGCCCAGGGACAGGAGATAGTAGCGCCGTGGTTGCCGGCGTTGACCCATGGTCGTTCCCTTTCGTCGCTTATGACGCGTCGATGAGATGTAACGTTTACCTTAAAATAGCACTTCAGAGAGTGTTTGGCAACTAAACTTTGGCAACTAAACTTCTAAGCTGGCCTTTCGGCCCTCACCCTCTCCCCCTTTGGTACGGCCGGCGGCCGTTTGTCCAAAGCTATGGCGCTGGCGTAGGTGTGGGAGTGGGGGTGACGCGGATGACACGCCCTCCTTCGACCTGAAATACCCAGTGCTGAACCTCCCCCCGTTCCCCCAACACGCCTAGGTCCTCGCCGTTTATCGTTAAACGCATGCCCCCCGCGTTCCCGGTGCGGATCTCGATCACCTGACCTTGCCAGGTGAACGTTTCCCCGGCATCGAACAGGCCTTCCAGCGCGGGGTCACCGTCCACCCGGACGCGCAGCCAGGTGCGGTCGAGCAGGACAGCTTCGATGACGAGTTCTGTGATGGGCATCGGAGATGGTGTGGGGGTGGGCGATAAAGGCGTGGTGGGGGAAAGAGTGGGAGATGGTACCTGTACAGGAG
>WFWT01000145.1 GCA_015490995.1 Anaerolineae bacterium
CGATTACGCCAGGATCGACGACGCGCTCCTCTATGCCATTCTCAAAAAACACCTGGATGACTTCGACGCGTACGCGAAGGCTATCAGCCGGTACCTACAGTCGACCTAGCAGGTTATCGAGATAGTCGACCATGCTCGTCGGAAAACGAGGACCTCTCACCGTTTTTGTACGGTGCAAGTTCCCTTCTCCTTTTGTGGTATTTTTGCTCCTCCTATCCCTCTTCCTCACGTCCCCACGCCTGCTTTCCTCCGCCCGACAGAACGTAGCGGTTGTGTTTTTGCTTCCAGAATGGTTAACGGTTTCCGTGGAACGTCCGGTGGATATCTGCACACCATCGACGGCGGTACCTCTCTCGGATGTGCAGCGCGCGCTCACGGTTCTGGAAAGGGCTGCACAAGAGAACCCTCGTGCGCAGTTTATCCTCGGCCTCGCGCATTGCCTCAACGGCCGTCGTGAGGAGGCCATGCGCGCGTGGACGCAGGTGGTACGTCGAAATCCCCGCTATTCGTGGGCTGCGTTTTACCTGGCGAGGGCCGCTTCTGTTCAGGGCGAAGTGGTGCCCGTTCCCGAGCCCGACAAGGTGGCTGCCACGGCAAAGGAATGGGCCGATGGGAAAGACCCCGAAACCGCGGCAGCCTGGTATCGTCTGGCCCTTCAATACCACCCAACCCCGGACATCGCGGCCCGGCTGGCGAACTTCTACTTGCGCCGCAAGGACGCGGAAAGCGCGCGTCGGGTGTGGGAACAGGTGGCCGACGCCTGGCCCGTGACCCACCCCTACCACTGGCGGGCCCGCGGCGAACGGGCGGCGCTGGCCAAACAGTGGGTGGCCGCTGCCCAGTACTTCGCCCATGCCGCATTTCGGGCGCAGGATGAAACGGCATACACCCTCTACCTGCGGGCCGGGGATTTGTGGAATCAGGCCAAACGCCCCGAACAGGCCATCCAGGCGTATCGCAAGGCCGTCGCCACGGACCCCTCCCGGATGGACGCGTACCTGCGGCTGGGGCACGTGTACCGGGGGCTGAAGGCCTACGAAGAAGCCGCGGCCTGGTACCGCCGTGCCGCCCAGGTCGCGCCCCAACGGTACGAGCCTCTCTACTACCTGGGCATCCTGTACCGGGAACAGCGCCTCTACGCCCAGGCCCTGCGCTACTTCGACCAGGCCCTGGCTCTGCGTCCTAAGGCCGCGGGCATCCTCTACAACAAAGCCCTCACCCTGGCCGCCATGGACCGCCGTCCGGAGGCAGTGGCCGTGCTGGCCCAGGCCATTGAGGCCCACTCCAATCCCCCGCAAGGGTGGCGGGACACGAAGGCCTGGTGGGAGAAGTACCCCCACCGGCGGTTGGACCCCAACTACTGGTGGGAGCGGGGCCGCTTCCAGGAGCAACGCCGCCTGTGGCGGACGGCCGCGCGCTTTTACCGCCAGGGCGCGAAGGTGGCCAAGCCGCCGGACGATTACCGGCTCCTGCTGCGGGAGGCGCTCATGTGGCGCTACCTGCGCCGGCCCGAGGAAGCCCGGCGGATTTACCTGGACCTGGTGGCCCGCTACCCGGAGCGAATGGACCCGTACATCGGCCTGGGGGACCTGGCCCGCGGGGCGCGGGACTGGGTGCAGGCCATGCGGTGGTACCGGGGGGCGCTGGCCGCGGCCCCTCAGCACGACGCGCCCTGGTACTACATGGCGGTCACGGCCTACAGCGCGGGGTGGCACCAGGCCGCGCTGGAGTACATCAACCGGGCCCTGGCCCGCCGCCCCGACAACTCGTGGTATCTCTACTACAAGGCCCTTGCTCTCAAAGACCTCAACCGCACTCCGGAAGCCATCGCGGCCCTCCGGCAAGCTATCGATAACCACCCACGTCCTCCCCGTTCGTGGGAGGAACAGTTGAGGAAATGGGACACGGCTGAGCGCGGTTAGAGGGTAAGGGGGCGTTATCTGGGCGTATTCGCGTCCATCCGTGCCCCCCTTCTACGCCCCACCTTTATCCCGCCGGTAGCCGCTTGCCGCGCACCCCGCTTGCAGTTGGTGGTGATTCTCCCCCCATGAGGTTCGGTCATTATCCCGTGCCAGCGCGATAATGATTTATCGCGCCCGGAACGCGGGGGAGTGACCTTGGTCAAGGCACGCCTTCTTCCGGAAGTGGATTGCTGGACGCAGGAAAAACTCCGGACGTATAATGAAAATCCCAGATTCCGGCACGCGGGCAGGGGAGGAAGACATGCAATTTTCCAGGTTCGGTGAACGGTACACGGGTGAGGCGGGTATCCTCCAACTCATGGATGACCTGGGAGATGCCCTAGCGACGGATGAACGCGTTTACATGATGGGCGGCGGCAATCCCAGCCACATCCCGGAAGTACAAGCTTACTTCCGGCAGTGTATGGAACGCCTGTTGCAGGCGGACGGCGCTTTTGAGCGCATGATCGGGAACTACAGTCCTCCGGCCGGGGATAAGGCCTTTCGGGCCGCATTGGCCCACCTGCTGCGTCAGGAGTTCGGGTGGCCCATCGGTCCAGACAACGTGGCCCTCACCAACGGTAGTCAGACGTCCTTTTTTTACCTGTTAAACCTCTTTGCTGGTCCCTTTGCCGACGGTACCCGTCGTCGTATCCTGTTGCCCTTGCCCCCTGAATACATCGGTTACGCGGATGTCGGCATCGATGGGGATATCTTTATTGCTAACAAACCGGACATTACGTTCCTGGACCGTCACATATTCAAATACCGGGTGGACTTTTCCACCCTGACGGTGGACGACCAAGTAGGCGCTATTTGCGTTTCTCGGCCTACTAACCCCACTGGTAACGTTCTCTCGGACGAGGAAATTTTGCGTTTGAGCGACTTGGCACGGGCTTACGATGTCCCCCTGATCATCGACAACGCGTACGGGACGCCTTTTCCCCATATTATTTTTACCGATGCTCGTCCCATCTGGGACGAACACATCATCCTGTGCATGAGCTTGTCCAAGTTGGGCCTTCCGGGTCTTCGCACCGGGATTATTATTGCCAACGAGGAGGTGATCCGAGCCGTGGCCGCGCTGAACGCGATTATGTCTCTGGCGCCCACCACGGCCGGCGCGGCGTTGACCTATGACCTGATTGTCAGTGGGGAGATCATTCGCATCAGCCAGAAGATCATTCGGCCGTATTACCGCCACAAGGCTGAGCAGGCTATCGCATGGCTGCACGAAGCCATGGACGATCTCCCCTTCTACGTCCACGCGGCAGAGGGCGCCATTTTCCTGTGGATATGGTTCAAGGACTTGCCGATAACCGCGGCGGAACTGTACCGTCGGCTTAAAGAACGTCGGGTCATTGTGGTGCCGGGCCACTATTTCTTCCCCGGACTCGCAGAGCCTTGGCCGCATAAGGACCAGTGTATTCGCATGACGTATTCTCAGGATGAGGAAACGGTGCGCGAGGGTATCCGTATCATCGCAGAGGTGGTGCGGCGGGTCTACGACGCGGCTTGAGAACCGGTATCGTGTGAGCCGGTGGGGTGTGCAGGAGGGATAGAACCATGGTCGAGAGCGCACGCGGTAGCTCGGAAACAGTTGCTCCGGATCTAGAAGCTGTCCGACGGCGGATAGAAGCGCTGCGTCGCGCGATCGAGTACCATAACTACCGGTACTACGTTCTGGACGCGCCTGAGATTCCGGACAGCGTGTACGATGCCCTGTTCCGGGAGCTGCTGGCGTTGGAGGAGAAGTACCCCCAATTCCGCACCCCTGATTCTCCCACACAACGGGTCGGAGGCGCGCCGCGAGAGGAGTTCCCCAAAGTGCGGCACCCGGTGCCCATGCTTAGTTTGGCCAATGCCTTCAATGAGGCTGAACTGCGGAGCTGGTACCAGCGCTTGCAGAAGCTGTTGCCGCCAGGGGTACAGCCGGCTTTCGTGGTGGAGCCTAAAATCGACGGGTTGACCGTGGTCCTCCACTATCGGGACGGCCGGTTTGTCCTGGGAGCTACCCGAGGAGATGGCCTGGAAGGGGAAGATATTACCCCCAACTTGCGCACGGTGAAACAGCTCCCCCTGCGCCTTCCCGTCCCGCGGCAGGAGGATGGCACCTTACCACAGGTGCCGGTGCCCACTTACCTTGTGGTTCGGGGCGAGGCGTACGTCCGGCGGGCCGACTTTGAGGCCTTCAACGAGGAACAGCGACGTCGCGGGGAGCGTACTTTTGCCAATCCCCGTAACTTCGCTGCCGGTTCCCTTCGCCAGCTGGACCCCGGTGTGACCGCCCGGCGGCCTATTCGGCTGTGGGTGTATCAGGTGGTGCTCGTGGAGGGGATGGCACCCTTTACCTCTCACTGGGAGGCCCTGCAATACCTGAAAACTTTGGGGTTCCCGGTAAACCCGCTCACCCGCCGGTTCGAGTCGTTTGAGGCCGTGGTACAATATTGCCTGGACTTTGTGCAAAACCCACCTGACCTTGAATACGACATCGACGGCCTGGTTATTAAGCTGGACAACATGGACTTGTGGGAGACGTTAGGGTACGTGGGTAAGGACCCGCGGTGGGCCATCGCGTTTAAGGTCGGAGGGGAGGAGGCGGTAACTCGTTTGTTGGACATTACGGTGCAGGTAGGGCGGACAGGTGTGTTGACCCCGGTGGCGCAGCTGGAGCCGGTGCAGGTAGGGGGCGTGGTGGTTAGCCGGGCCACCCTGCACAACGAGGATTACATCATCGAAAAGGACATTCGCATCGGGGATCACGTCATCGTCCAGCGGGCCGGAGAGGTGATTCCCCAAGTGGTACGGCCCTTGCCCGAACTCCGCACCGGCGATGAGCGGATCTGGCGTATGCCCTCCCGCTGTCCGGTGTGTGGGGCTGAGGTAATCCGGCCTGAAGGGGAGGTGGCTTATTACTGTGTGAACAGCTCTTGCCCTGCCCAGCTGATCCGCTCTGTGCAGTGGTTTGCGTCCAAGGGAGCTATGAACATTGAAGGGCTGGGGATCCGGGTTGCGGAGCAACTGGTGGCAGAGGGGTTGATTCGCGACCTGGCAGACATTTACTACCTACGGCTGGAAGATCTGTTACGACTGGAGGGTTGGAAGGAAAAGCGGGCGCGCAATCTGTTACAGGCCATTGAGGAAAGCAAAGAGCGTCCTCTCTGGCGGTTGATCACCGGGCTCGGTATCAAGTTCGTGGGTCAGGTCACGGCCCAGACGCTGGCTGCAACCTTTCGCAGCATCGAACGGCTGGCCCAGGCAAGCGAAGAGGCGTTGTTGGCCATTGAGGGAATAGGCCCGAAAATTGCCCAGAGTGTGGTGACCTGGTTCCGACAGCCACAAAACCAGAAGGTGCTTACCAAATTGCGCCAGGCCGGCGTGCGCATGGCCGAGGAAACTCCGGCCCCCGAAGCTCAACCCCTTGCGGGGTTGACGTTTGTTATTACCGGTACACTGGCTACGATGAGTCGGGAAGAAGCCAAAACCTTCATTGAATCCCTGGGAGGTCGGGTTACCAACAGCGTGAGCCGGAAGACGAGTTATCTGATCGTAGGGGAGAACCCGGGCAGCAAGTTGCAAAAAGCCCGGCAGCTGGGTGTGCCCACCCTCTCGGAGGAGGCCTTCTTCCGGTTGGTGCGCGAGCGGGGTGGCCCCTCCGTCCCCAACCCGTAACCCCAATCCCGAAGCGCACCTGCGTACCCACGCCATCACTCTAAGGAGGGATGCCCGTAAAATGACCGACAACACACATCGTGCCGGAGGGATGTACACCAACAGCCGCCTGGTGGAGGAGATCGAGCTTGAGGGGCACATTATTGACTCCCTTATCTTGCCCCGGGTGTTTGATGTGATCATGGACCTGGGCGGGAACTTTGACGTGGAGGAGATCCGGGTTGGGCGGCGCAAGGATGAAACGAGCTACGCCCGCCTAAAAGTGTTCGCGCCCGATGAGAAGACCATGCACCGTATGCTGGATGTCCTCCAGGGGTTGGGTGCCCGCCTGGTGGACGGAGAGGACGTGCAAACGGTCCCCGCACCGGTGGACGGTGCCGCGCCCGATGATTTTTATTCCACCACCAACTTACCCACCGAAGTGCGTATCCACGGTCGCTGGGTTCCGGTGGAGGGCACAGAGATGGACCTGGTGATCGTGGTTGATTGGGAGCGAGAGCGGGCGTTCACCCGCCCTCTGGCCGAATTGCGAAAGGGTGACCCGGTGGTCGTGGGGCATAAGGGGATTCGCGTCCATCCGCTGCAACGGGAGCGCGAACAGGAAGTGTTCTCCTTCATGCGCAGTGAGGTCTCTTCCGAACGCTCTAACCGGGTGGCCATCAGCCTGATCGCGGCGGAAATGCGGCGCATTCGCGAGCGAGGCGGTAAAATCCTCTTCGTTGTGGGGCCTGCGGTGATCCACAGCGGCGCGGATGAATACCTGGCCCGGCTCATTCGTGGGGGATACGTGCACGTGCTCTTTGGGGGCAATGCCATCGCGGCTCACGATGTGGAAGCCCAGCTGTTTGGGACAAGCCTGGGCGTGGACCTGAAGACCGGCTTGCCCGTCCCCGGGGGGCACAGTCACCACATGCGGGCCATCAACAAGATCCGTCAGGTGGGGGGCTTGCGCCAGGCGGTGGAACAGGGCATCCTCACCGGCGGCGTGATGTACGAGTGCATTCGCCATAATGTGAAAATGGTGCTGGCCGGTTCCATTCGCGACGATGGCCCCATTCCCGACGTGATCACCGACATCATCGAAGCGCAGCGGGCCATGCGTCAGGCGCTGGCGGGCGTGGAACTGGCCGTGATGATGGCCACCATGCTCCATTCCATTGCCACCGGCAACCTGTTGCCTGCCCATGTCAAGGTGGTCATTGTGGACATCAACCCCGCGGTGGTGACCAAGCTGGCCGATCGAGGCACCTTCCAGGCGGTGGGCCTGGTTACCGACGGGGAGCTCTTCCTCCGCGAACTGGCAGAGGAGCTGGACGTGGCCTAGAACAAAGAGGAGCATGTGCGCTGGACCTCGCGCTGTCAGGTCTGGCCCGGTGAAGGGGTGTCCAGGCCTGGTTTTATGGATACAAACTTTATGTCCGGACGGGGGAGAAAGAGCCCATGAAATCGAGGAAAGATCGCTATTATCCACCCTTCCTTATGCCGGTAACGTGCCCTAATTGCAAGTTTCAGACGAACGTGCCGATTTACACCGTAGTGGACGGCGAAACCATGCCGGAGGTGGTGTATCAACTGGTGGCCGGCGCGCTTAACCTGTTCCAGTGCCCGCAATGTCGCACAACCCTGGCGGCAGAGGTGCCCGTGCTTTACCATCACGCTACCAAGCAGGTGGCCTACCTCTACTTCCCCTCACAAAGTAACCTGCCCATGGAACAGCGGCAGCGCATGATCGGCGACATCACACAGGCGGTAATGAAGTCCCTGCCTCAGGAGCACCCCAAAGCTTACCTGCTCCAGCCGCGAGAGTTCCTTTCCTTCGACAACTTCATCCGCGCCGTGATGGAGGTTCAGGGCATTGACGAGGCCGAAATCCGGGAAGCACAGGAGAAAGTGGCACTGGTGGACAAGCTCTTCCGGCTGGTGGACGATCCTGTTGCCTTCGCGGCGGCTGTGGGGCAGTACAAGGACAAGTTCGACGCGCAGTTCTTCGCGATCCTTCGTTCCGCGCGCGATCAGGCTCGAGCCACAGGGCATGAGCAGGACGCGGAAAAGTTGGAAAAGGTCCGCCAGAAATTGCTCCCGCTCACACCGGCAGGCCGTCGTGAGCGGGCGTATGACCGGGCACTTGCCTTCCTGCAAAGACAACCGGACCGTAAACAGCTGCTCGAAGCGCTTCTGGCAGCGGAGGATGATGAGGAGGTAACCGCCCTGGTCACCGTGGCCCGCCCCCTCGCGGATTACCCCTTCTTCCAGATGATGAACCAACGTATTGAAGAATATCGTCGGCAGGGATTGAAGGAGAAGGTGGAGCACTTGGAGCGTCTGCGCTCTCGGGTCCTGGAGATCACCGAGCGCCTGGACGCCGAAGCTCGACAGGTGGTGGAAAGAAAAGTGGCCCTCCTGCGCGAGCTAATGACCGCGCCGGACCTGGATAAGGCCGTCGAAGCCCACGCGGAGGAGATTGATGACACCTTCCTGTTCGTCCTCCAGGCGGAACGCTCCCACGCCGATGAACAGGGCTTGCGGGAAGTGGTCCAGCAACTGGACCGAATTTGGGAAGCCATTACGCGCTTTTTGCGGCGGGATCTCCCCCCAGAGGTGGCCCTGGTAGAGACCCTTCTCTCGATGGAATATCCCCAGGAAACGCGCGCGTTCCTTGAACAGCACCGGGACCAGGTGACGGAGGAGGTGTTGAACCTTCTGGACGCCATTGCCGGCGACCTGGAGCGGCGTGGTTATCAGGAAGATGCTCGTCGCGTGCGGGGCATTCGTGCCCAGGCGTTTGCCCTGATGGCGCATCAGGCCGGACAATGAACACAGGAGCACGGAAGTGACTGGCCACAAGCGCTTGACCGGGATACGGTTGATCACCTTCGACGTTTACAGCGCGTTGATGGACATAGAGAACAGCTTGCTCGCTCACACCGCGGCCGTGTGGCCTCACTATGCCGAGGACGTTCGCAAACAGCTCATCCGTGAATGGCGTCGCTTACAATTAGAATACACGCTCATAAGTTCTCTGTTGCAACAGGGGCACGTGCCCTTCCGATTGGTGACCCGGCGTGCGTTGATGGTCGCCGTACACCGCCTGGGGATGACCGTGACCGAAGCAGAGGTCGCGGTGCTCATCACCGCGTGGGAGCGTCTGACGCCGTGGCCCGAGGCGCGTGAGGTGCTTGCACGGTTGCGCGATGGACCGTGGGCCTTGGGCCTTCTCTCCAACGGGGATGAGGACATGCTGCAAGCGGTCGCGCAGTCCTTGGGGGTGCCTTTTGACCATGTGTTTTCTGCCGCACATGTGGGCGTGTACAAACCCCACCCCGCCATCTACCATCTACCGGTGCGCGAGTTGAACCTTCCACCAGAAGCCATCGTCCACGTGGCCGGAGCTGCGCGGGATGCCATGGGGGCCAAAGCCGCGGGGTTACGCTGCGTGTGGATCAACCGCGCGCGCGATCGGGTGCTGGATCCCGCCTTGGCTCCCGATGTGGAACTCGCTACCCTGGCCCTGTTGCCCGATGTGGTGACCGACGCATGACGGCGCCGTAAGCCCCAGCACGCAGAGGGGGAGTTGATGATGACGTGGCCTTTTCATTCCGCGCCACCCCAGGTGCGGGTGGTGAACATGTTCGCCCGACCGTATGACAACGCGGTGGCCACGGCCCGCACCTGTTATGCCTCGCGGGTGATTTACCCCGAAGACGTGGCGGCCCGTCCCCATGTCCGCGATCGCATCGCCCACACCATTTACACCGCGGGCCACCATACAACCCTTCAGCACGCCCACATTCAGTTCGCTTTGGAACACGTGAGCCGACACTTTATCTGGAGTTTCCTTCACTCTCATCCCTTCTACAACAGCGAACAGGTGAGCCAGCGCTACGTGCGGGTAGCCCCGGAGAACGTGGTCATTCCCCCCTTGAACGGCCGGGCCCTGACCGAATACCGGACCGTGATCGCGCGGCAAATGGAGGCGTATGAGCGGCTAACGGAAATGCTCATCCCCGTGGTGGAGC
Source organism: Anaerolineae bacterium (assembly GCA_015490995.1). GTDB lineage: Bacteria > Chloroflexota > Anaerolineae > JAADDB01 > JAADDB01 > S141-23. Next base: position 9,650 of record WFWT01000145.1, read on the forward strand.
GGTTCTACTTTGCCCGTTTCCCTGCTCACCGTAAGGGCGAAACAATCTCTCCGCTGGCCCGACGCTGGATCCCTCGTCGGGCACAAGAAGTGGCCCGTTACGTCCTGCCGGTCGCGACGACTGCCCACCTCTACCATACGGTGAGCTTGTTAACCCTGCTGCGATATCACCGCCTGTGCGCGCAGTTCGATGTGCCTACGGAAACCCAAGCGGTGGTGAAGGCTATGGTCCAGGCAGTGCTCCACCTGGACCCCGACTTGGAGAAAATCCTGGAAGATCCCCTTCCTCTGGAAGAGACCATTGAGTACCGTTTCTGGCGTGAAGCACAACAACATCCTCGCTGGTCACGGGCGTATCGGGAGGAGTTCGACGCTTCCCTCGAGGGGTACACGAGCCGTTTGGTGTCGTACAAGGCGGACAACGAAGCGATCCTGGCCCAGGCCGTACGGGAAGTGTTGGGCGTGCCTCGTACAGCCCTCAGCGATGAGGAAGCCATCGCTCTGGTGCTTGACCCTGCCCGCAACCCCTACCTTGGCGAGGCCTTGAACTTGACCACACTCTCCAAACTGACTCGCACCCTTCACCACCCTTCCTACACCTTCCGTAAAAAGCTCTCCCACACCGCGGACAGTCAGGACCAGCGGCACCGGTTAACCCCCGGCAGTCGCCCCATGTTGACGGCTTACCTGACCGAGGAGCCGGATGTCGTGATGCCCCGGCTGTTGCAGCATCACCCGGAGGCCCAGGCCCTCTTCGGCGCGGTGATGGACCGTACGTGGGAAGGTATACAACGCTTGCGCCACATGGGCGTGCCGGACGAATATGTGGCCTACCTGCTCCCCAACGCGGTGGCCATACGCTTTACCGAAAGCGCGGACCTCCTGGCCCTTCACCACAAACTTCGTATGCGCCTGTGTTATAATGCCCAGGAAGAGATCTTTTACGCCAGTCGGGATGAAGCCCTGCAGATCGCAGAGGTCAACCCAACGATTGGGAAATACCTGGGCGCGCCGTGTACCCTCCGTTACCGGGCAGGACGGCGCCCATATTGTCCGGAAGGAGAACGCTACTGTGGCGTGCGCGTCTGGTTGTTGGATATCGAAGCGTATGAACGGGTTATCTAATGGGGTCGGGGTGTGAAGGAGCGATGGTGCAGGTAGGGAACGGACAACATCCTCTGACCGAAGCCGAGGTTCGGCGCGCGCTGAGCGCCGGACTTGCCGCGCAGGATCTGGCAGGACGACGGGTGCTGGTGCTTATCCCGGACGGCACACGTAGCGGGCCGGTGGGCCTCTTCTTCCGACTCCTGCACGAGGTCCTGGGAGAGCACGTTTCCGCTCTGGACGTGCTTATCGCCCTGGGCACGCATCCTCCCATGTCCGAAGCCGCCATTTGCCGTCACCTGGGTGTCACCCCGGAGGAGATGGCCTCCCGATACCGTAACGTGCGGGTGTTTAACCACCGTTGGGACCGCCCGGAGACGTTCGTTCATATTGGCACCATCTCGCGAGCCGAGGTGGAAGAGCTCAGCCGGGGAATGTTGTCCCTGGAAGTGCCGGTCGCCGTCAACCGTTTGGTCCTCGAGTACGACCATCTCATCGTTTGTGGGCCGGTTTTCCCTCACGAAGTGGTCGGTTTCTCCGGCGGTAACAAGTACTTTTTCCCGGGCGTCTCCGGATGGGAGCTCATTCACGTGACCCACTGGTTGGGCGCACTCATTACCAGCTACGAGATCATCGGCCGTAAACACACCCCTGTTCGCGCGATGATCGACCGGGCCGCTCAGTTCATTGACAAGCCCAAGACCGCATTGGCCTACGTGGTAAAGGGCGAGGAGGCTGTGGGCCTCTTTATCGATACCCCGGAACGGGCCTGGTCTGCAGCTGCGGATCTTTCCGCACAGGTGGACATCGTGTACCTGGACCGACCGGTCCACACTGTTCTGTCGGTGTTGCCGACCATATACGACGATATGTGGACGGGCGCAAAGGGGATGTACAAGGTAGAACCGGTCGTCGCGGATGGGGGTGAGGTGATCATTTACGCTCCCCACATCACCGAGCTCTCGTACACCCATGGCAAGGTACTGGATGAGGTGGGATATCACGTGCGGGATTACTTCCTCAAGCAATGGGATAAGTTCAAGCACTACCCTTGGGGTGTGTTGGCCCACTCCACACATCTGAAAGGGTTGGGCACGTACGAAAACGGTGTGGAACGCCCCCGCATCCGGGTGACTCTGGCCACCGGCATTCCGGAGGAGCGATGTACACGGGTGAACCTGGGGTATCGGGATCCGGTAACCATCCGGGTGGCGGAGTGGATGGAACGAGCTCAGGCGGACCCCGGTCTGCTGGTGGTGCCTCGAGCCGGCGAAGTGCTTTACCGGTTGCGGGAGGACGGCAAAGAAGCCCCATGAGTCCTCAGACACGAAGGGCGAAGGCCCAATCCCCTGAGAGTGCCGCCATAGGGGAAACCGCGTTGGCCACGGCCACCCCGCCGCTGGTCCTTGCCTTGGACGTTGGTTCTTCCTCTGTGCGAGCGGTGGTGTTCGACCGGTGGGGACGCGCGGTGCGCGAAGCTCGCGCGCGACGGCCCCACACTCTGCGCACTGCCTCAGACGGGACCGTCGAAGCCGACCCCCACGCGCTGCTGGCGGCCGTGGCCTCGTGCCTGGACGAAGTCCTGGCCCGCGTGCGGGAAGGACGTCAGACCATCGCCGCGGTGGGAATGTGCACGTTGGTCAGCAACGTGTTGGGTGTGGACCGGGAGGGTCATCCTCTGACGCCCATGTACACGTACGCGGACACGCGGCCGGCAAGGGAAGTGGAAACACTGCGACGGCACTTCGACGAGCGCGAGGTGCACCGGCGAACCGGCTGTCGTTTTCACACCAGTTATCTGCCGGCCCGTTTCCTGTGGCTCCGGCGTACCCAACCTGACCTCGTGCGTCGGGTAGCTCGGTGGGTATCCTTCGGGGAGTTTCTCGAACTCCAGTTGTTCGGAGAGACCGCCGTCACCTATTCAGTGGCTTCCTGGACCGGTTTGCTGGACCGGCACCGGCTGTGCTGGGATGAGGCGCTGTTGGAGTTCCTGGGTGTCCCCCCTGACCAACTGTCTCCTCTAACCGATGTAGGAAGGCCCCGCCAAGGATTGCGGCCTTCGTATGCTCGTCGATGGCCGGAATTGAAGGAGGTGCCCTGGTTTCCCGCGGTTGGTGATGGCGCGGCGGCGAACGTGGGAAGCGGCTGCGTGACACTGCACCGGGTGGCGCTGACCATCGGCACGACGTCGGCCTTGCGGGCGGTGGTGACCGGGGCCGTCCCCGAGGTGCCCTGGGGCCTGTGGTGCTATCGGGTAGACGCGCGACGTTCCTTGCCCGGTGGTGCTTTGAGCGAAGGGGGCAATGTGCTGGCCTGGATACGCCGGACACTACAGCTGCCCGATGAGGCAACCCTCATGGAAGCTCTCGCTGCCCGCCCGCCCGACGCGCACGGATTGACGGTGTTGCCCTTCTGGGCAGGGGAACGCAGTCCCGGTTGGCACGAACACGCGCGCGCCGTGATCTGCGGCCTGTCTTTGGCACATACCCCGTTGGATTTGCTCCAAGCAGGACTGGAGGCGGTGACGTATCGGTTAGCCACGGTTTTTGACCTTCTGCGTCCCCTCTTGCCCGCCGAAGTACACGTGATCGCCGGCGGAGGGGGACTGCACCATGTGCCGGTGTGGCCTCAGATGTTGGCCGATGTGCTTGGCCTGCCGGTAGCGGTCTCCGCGGTCACGGAAACCTCCGCCCGGGGCGTAGCCCTGCTGGCCCTGGAGGCTCTCGGAGAGCTCGGGGACCTGACTGAAGCTCCCCTTTACCTGGGGCCAACCTACGAGCCGGATCCGGCCCGACACGCGCGTTACCAGGAAGCTCGGAAACGCCAGGAACGACTGTACAACGTATTAATGGAGGGGTCGGGGCTATTCGTGTAGTCGTTTTGAAATCTGTGAGCGGTTGAGGAGGTGCCGGGGTGTGGTGGCGGCCGGTTCGCAGGTTGGGGTTATGGGCCCGTATGGCCATAACGCTGACCCTGGGGTTTCTGGTATTGTTGGTAGTGTTCTTCTTTTTGGGCAACTGGGCCCTGCAAGATAGTGCCCGTCACGTGCAGAGGGAACGCCTCATCATCGCCCAGATGACCGCTGCCGCCATCGATAACGTGATCGCTCAGGCTGTGCGTGAGCTGGAGATGGCGCCCCAGTTTGCCGATTTCGACCCCACTTCCCCGGAATTGGCCCAGGAAGCGGACGTGTTGCGGGATACTTACGGTCGTATCGGCGCGTTCACCACGGGGATTGCCTTTCTTGACGCTTCAGGACGGGTGGTGTTGGGCTCGCCGGCCGACCTTTATCCTCCTGGCACTTCCCTGGCCGACGCGCCCCACGTGCAGGAAGTGCTGCGCACGGGCGAGGTCAGCCTGTCCGAGCCGTTTCTCGAACCCCGCAGTGGTCGGCCGGTAGTGGCCATTACGGTGCCCATTTACGCGGGGAACGGGTCTGAACGGCTGCAGGGTATCTTGCTCGGCCTGCTGGACCTCAACAGCCCACCGGTTGTGGATCCTCTCCACCGGGCAGCTACCCTGGGAGTTACCGGCCACGCGATGCTTTTGGACCCCCAGGCCCGGGTGATTGTAGCCACGTTACCCTTGCCTTTCATGAGTCCAGGGGAGCACCTGGGCTTTTACCGTCGTTCCATCCACCTTCAACAACCCGTAGTCCAGGTCGTGGACACCACGCTTCCCGAACCGGACGAACCCGTTCCTCACGACCACCTCATGGCCCTTGCTCCCCTGTCACAGGCACCATGGGCTGTGGCCGTGGGCGGGGATGCGGAGGAGATCTTTGACGGGGTGAACCGCCTTCGTACCGGCTTGACCGTTGTCGGCCTGGTAACGCTGGTGGTGATCTGGGGAGCGACACTCGTGGGCGCGCGCATGTTGGTGCGGCCTGTCCAGCGGTTAACGAAAGCTGCCCAGCAAATCGCGGCCGGCAAGTTGGACACCCCTCTCCACGCGCCAGAAGGGGGAGAGATCGGCGCCATGGTAGAGGCATTGGATACCATGCGGCAACAGCTGCTTCAGCACATTGAGGCACTGTCCCGCTGGAACGAACGGTTGGAGGAGGAGGTCCGAGCGCGCACTGCGGCCCTGGAACGCCAGCAGACGGTCATCCGACGGTTGCTGCAGAAGGTGATCACCGCTCAGGAGGAAGAACGTAGCCGAATTGCGCGTGAGCTACACGATGAGATCGGCCAAGCCCTGACGGCCCTCCGCCTGGGGTTAAACAGCATTGCCCGCTACGTGCCGGCAGACACTCCGGCCGCCGAGCGGCTCCGTCGGCTGGACGAATTGGTCGAACGAAGCATAGCGGATTTGCGTCGTCTGGTCACTGCTCTGCGCCCGGGCACCCTGGACCAGCTGGGCCTTGTCCCGGCAGTGCGCTGGATGGCCGATCAGACCTTGGCCCCGCTGGGCATCCGAACCACCGTGGCAGTGGAAGGAACCGAGGAGCGCTTGCCACCGGAGATCGAAATCGTGCTCTTCCGTATCGCCCAGGAGGGGATCACGAATATCGCCCGACACAGCCAGGCTCATCACGCGCGCATCCACTTTCGTTGGGATGCCAACCGTGTTATGATGACCATCGAAGATGATGGGCAGGGGTTTTCCCCGGAAGCACTGGAAGAGGCCGTGGTCGATCGGGGCGGGTTAGGGCTGGCCGGAATGCGGGAACGGGCGGCGTTACTGGGGGGCACGTTGACGGTTCACAGCGCACCCGGGCAAGGGACTCGCATTACCGTCGTTATCCCGCTGGACGGCAGCGCCCACAATGGAAAAGAGGTCCCAGAATAGGTTAGATGAGGTAGTCTCCGGCCGGGCATATCAACGACAGAACGGTGGACATCCATGCAAGGGAAACGGGTCATTCGACTGATTATCGCCGACGATCACGGTGTCGTGCGGGAAGGGTTGGCCGCACTGTTAAGCGGCGAACCCGATATCGATGTGGTGGGACTGGCCGCTAACGGGGAAGAGGCGGTGGCCCTGGTGCGTCTACACCGGCCGGACATCGCACTGTTAGACATCACCATGCCGGACATGAACGGCCTGGAAGCGACCCGTCACATCACCACGTATTATCCCGACGTGCGGGTGTTGATCCTCACCATTCACGAGGAGGAGACCTTTTTCTTCGAGGCGCTACGTTCAGGGGCATCCGGGTACGTGCTCAAGGGTGCCGGCAGTGATGAGCTGTTGACCGCGATTCGAGCCGTGTATGAGGGAGGGGTGTACTTACCTCCCATGCTGGCCCGGAGTCTGGCCCAGGAATACATCCGTCTGCATCCCTCGCCACCGGCGGATGATCCCCTCACCCCCCGGGAGAGGGAGATCCTGGCCTTAATTGCCCAGGGGTTCACGAACCAGGAGATCGCGCAGAAGCTTCACCTGAGCCTAAACACGGTCAAGACGCACCGGCGGCACATATACGAGAAGCTGAACCTCCACAGTCGGGCGGCACTTATCGAGTACGCGCTGCGGCGAGGCTTGCTTCACCCTTGACTCACCCCCACCGCACTCCGAATTCACCCCTTTGGGAGGATGTGGCCCCCGGGGCTTGTCCCTACAATGGGGATCAGGATAAGGCCTGACACCTGTGCCCGACGGTGTGTCCGGATTGCCTGTGCAGGACATTGAGAACCGCATGGAGTGTCCAACATCCCGCGAGATTTGAGCGTATGAGGAGGAATGAGCCATGGTGAGACGACTTCGAACAGGCATGCTTTTCGCGTTGTTGGTGGGGCTGGCCCTCTTGATAGCGGCTTGCAATCGGAGCGCACCCACACCGACCCCAACCCCCGTGCCGCCGACGCCGACGCCCATGCCCACAAAGTCCACAGTTGGGGAAGAGGTGGAAGTGAAGGCGTTGTTACAGCAGGCAATGGAAGCTTTGGAGGCGGGGGATGTGACGGCAGCCCGCAACGCGTTACGTTCTGCACTGACCGCCACTACCGACCCGGCGATGCGGGTAGCCCTTGAAGAGGCGCTGACTGCGTTAGAACAGGATAAGTCCCAGGAAGCACAGGAGCGCCTGGCCAAGATGTTAGGGCTTACCGTCGCGCCGGCCAAGGAAGAAGACGGCCACCAGGAAGGGGAAGAGGCCGGTGAAGGTGAGCTGGCCCTGAGCGGTGCTGCTAAGGAAGGGTATGAGCTGTACCAGCAGGTCGGCTGTGCGCAGTGCCATGGCGCTCAGGGAGAGGGCGGAGTCGGTCCTCCTCTGGCCGGCCACACCCCGGACGCGATTATCCGGCAGGTGCGCAATCCCGTGGGCGCTATGCCCGCTTACCCTCCGGAGCGGCTGAGCGATGAGGACTTGAACAAGATCGTGGCCTTCATTCAAGCCCTGGGAGAGGCTGCCGAACACGCGCACGCGCCGGAAGAGCTGACCACTGCACAGGCGCACATGCTCATGACTCTCCTCACCCTGGAGGACAACGCGCTGGATGATGCCCAACACCACATCGAACATGCTATCACTCTCTCCGAGGACACGACCGTTCAGGAACGCCTGCGCAAGGCGTTGGACCTCCTGGTCCAAGGTGAACAGCACGACGCGGAACACGAAATTCAGGAACTTGTCGGCACGGTAGCACCGGAGAAGAACGTGACCTTGAAGCAGCTACATCTGCAGCTCATCGAATCCTCCCTGCAGGAGAACGACCTGGCCGAGACAGAGCATCACCTTCAGCACTTCATAGATCTGGCGTCGGTCAAGGAGAAGGAGATCGCGCAAGACGTGTTGACGGCCGTTCAGCAAGGCGATCTGAACGCCGCGGAAACTCGCCTTCAGGAACTCACCAAAGGTAACGAGGACGATCATTAAGCACAAGGTAACGCGGGGAGGCGTTGACGATGGGCGATAGGCCATGGCCCATCTGTCGTCCATGGCCCGCCATAGCGATAAACGAGGGTTGTCCACGCCTTAGCGTGTGACACCAGGGGGACCACCGGAGGGGGAGGCAGATGCCTCCCCCTTTTATTAGTTGCCGGCAGGAGCAATGGAGCGAGATGTCTTCAGTCTCCTTTGTGCCCAATGGTGTCGGTGAACAATCCTGTTAAGACGGCAACTTTGAACCTTTTTCAAGTCTCCGGTACAATGGATGGTGGCTCCGTCCGGTAGGGTGAGGATGGGGTACATTTAACCTTCAAAGGAGAAGGTTTGTCATGGCTGACAAACGAGTGATGCGCTCCCCACGCAATCCGTTCGCGATTGCCCAGCGGCAGTTTGACGAGGCCGCGGCTATCCTCGGGTTGGACGAGGCCACTCGGGAGATTCTCCGGTGGCCGATGCGTGAGTTCCACTTTCTCATCCCCGTTCGTATGGATGATGGTTCTGTGCGCGTGTTCAAGGGATTTCGCGTCCAGTACAATGACGCGCGCGGTCCTGCCAAGGGAGGCATTCGTTTCCACCCGGAGGAGACCATTGACACGGTACGGGCATTGGCCGCGTGGATGACGTGGAAGACCGCGGTTATGGATCTGCCCCTCGGCGGGGGCAAGGGAGGAGTGGTGTGCAACCCCAAAGAGTTATCGCCCACCGAACTGGAACGCTTAAGCCGCGGGTACATCCGCCAGGTGGCCCGGTTCATCGGCGCGAACATCGACGTGCCCGCGCCTGACGTGTACACCACCCCCCAGATCATGGCGTGGATGATGGATGAGTACGATATCATCAAGGGGCACTGGGAACCCGGGGTGATCACGGGTAAACCGGTGGAACTGGGTGGGTCGCGAGGGCGCATTGATGCCACCGCGCGCGGGGGCATTTACACCGTGCGGGAGGCCGCGAAGGTGTTGGAGATTGACCTGCGCGGGCAGCCCGCGGCCATTCAGGGGTACGGTAACGCGGGGTCTTTCGCCCACAAGCTGGCCGTCGAGATCTTAGGCATGAAAGTGGTCGCTGTCTCCGACTCCCGGGGCGGCATTTATGATCCCGACGGCCTGGATTACTATCAGCTCATAGAGCACAAGCGGCGCACCGGCTCGGTGGCCGGATTCCCCGACACCACACCTATCTCCAACGAAGATCTGTTGGAACTGCCGGTAACGGTGCTTTTCCCGGCCGCGCTGGAGAACATCATCACCGAGGAAAATGCTCCACGCATTAAGGCTCGTATCATTGCGGAATTGGCCAACGGTCCGACCACTCCGGATGCGGACGTTATTCTGCATCAGCGCGGGGTTTTCGTGATCCCCGACTTCCTGTGCAACGCGGGTGGAGTGACCGTCTCCTACTTCGAACAGGTGCAGGACGCGATGAACTATTACTGGAAGGAGGAGGAAGTCCACCAGCGCTTGGACGAGAAGATGACCAAGGCTTTCCACGACGTGTACCAGATGAGCCAAGAAGCACGGGTGCACAACCGTCTCGCAGCTTACCTGGTCGCGGTGTCGCGGGTGGTGCAGGCCATGAAGCTGCGCGGTTGGGTGTGACAGGTTTCAAAGTACTTGAACAGCCGTCGATGATGTGGTGATGCGAGGCGGGGGGCAGGTCTAAAGCCTGCTCCCCGCCGTCTGTTTTCAGGACGGGAGGAGTACAGGGCAGAGGAAGAGGGCATTCGTCGCGTTTCCGTTCCCGTTTTTATGATCTGTGTCATGGTCCTCGAGGAGATTCCTTGTTATGGTACCACCGAACCGCACAACCAGAGGTAACAACCAATGCACGGGCAACAAGTCGTGGTCCCACTGGACGGTTCACCTCTCGCCGAGGAAGCGTTGCGGTATGTGACAGAGTTGTTTACACCGGCACAGGTGCGCATTGCACTGGTTCAGGTGTTGCCCGTGAAGACGGAGGATGACCGGAAAGCACAGGTGGAGCAGAACGCCCGGGCGTACTTGGATATGGTAGCCTGGCAGTTGGAAGATGGTGGATATGAGGTGACCACCTTTGTGCTGTACGGTTCGCCGGTGGAGATGATTGTGCAGTTTGCCCGGGCGATGGAAGCAGGGGTAATCGTCATGACAAGCCACGGGCAGGGACAAAATGCTTCGACGTCGACGGGTACCATCGCGGCTGGCGTGTTGGCGCTGGCCCCGTGCCCGGTATTGGTGGTCCCTGTCCGCGACCGGATACAGGCTACACCGGTGCCCCACGAGCACCGTGTAGCGGCTTAACAACGGCAATTCCCGAAGCGATCACCTGCTTCGGTGATGCTTTTGGAATTGCGGCCGGGTACACTGTGAGGGGGCAACCCCCACCCTGACAACCGACGCCGCGCTTGGGGAAGGCATGGGCCTGTGGCCCATGCCTTTCTCATTTATTCCCAAGTTGGTAACCCTATCCCCTTAAGACGCGAAAAGCGACCAAGGGGATGTTTACCCCTTGGTCGCTTGCTAACCGGACTTCCCGTGCCTACCGCGCCGTGGCCGGGGACACGCGTTTCACGTGGGTGCGCTTGAGCACGTAGGCCAGCAGCAGGGAGGCCAGCGCCAGGACGATGAACGTGACGAAGCCCCCGGCGTAGCCCTGGGTGCCCTGAGCCCGCACGAACGCGCCCATCACGGGCGGGATGGCGAAGCCGCCGAACGCGCCGAGACCGCCAACCCAGCCCGCCGCGCCGCCGACGGCCTCCGGCACTTCCTGGGGCACCAACTTGAACACGGCCGCGTTGTTCACGCCCATCCCTAAAGCCATCAGGATCACGCCGGCCACAGACAACGCGAAGGTGTGGGAAAGGGTCATCAGGACCGCGCCGACCAGCATGGTGGCGAGGGAAAGGATGGCCGTGTTCTCGCCCCCGATGCGGTCGGAAAGGGAACCGCCGAACACGCGGATGACCGAGGTCAAGATGGAGTACAAGGCGGTCAACGTGCCGGCGGTAACCACGCTGACGCCGAAGAAGGACTTCCAGTACGTGGGGAACCAGGCGGTCAGGGCGATGAAGCCGCCGAATGTGGTGAAGTAGAGCACGACCAGCACCCACGTCTTCCACACGCGGGCGGAGATCTTCAGGCTCTCCACCAGGCTGCCGGCGGGGAACAGTTCCTGGCCGTGTTCCCGCGCGATGCGCACGGCTTCCTCGTGGGGCACGCCCTGAGCTCGCAACTGGAAGTACCAGGCGTTGCGCCCCGTGAACCAGTACAGCACCGTGCCCACGATCAGGAAAATCAGCCAGGCCAGGTACGAACCCGCCAGGCCCCACGCGTTGAGCGCTAACGGCAACAGGAACGCGAACAGGCCCGGCGCGATGTTGCCCAACCCGGCGTACGTGCCTAGGGCCCACCCTTGCCGGGACTGAGGGAACCAGTAGGATACCTGGCTGATGCCCACGGAAAAGGTCGCGATCCCGCACCCGCTAAGCAGGCCCAGTAACAAGACCAGGGGATAATAGGCCGCGCTCAGACGGTCTGGGTAGAGGGTGTAGAGGAGCACCGTGATGCCTGCCATGCCAATGATGGACAAGATCAACAAGACCAGGAACGGCTTCCGACCGCCTGTTGTGTCCACCCATGCCGAGAAGGGAATGCGCAGTAGTGAGCCGGACAGCATGGGCATGGCCACCAGCAGGCCCACTAACACCGGGTTTAGTTGCATCACCTCCTTGAACTTGTGCGCGGTCGGCCCGTACAGGGATACCGCCGCGAACCCGATGAAGAACCCCAGCGTTGCCCCGAAAAGCCCTTCCATGGGGCTCCCTTTCAACGTGTACCGAGCCATAGGTGTGTCCCTCCTCAGGATTCGGGTTTGCCCGCAGCGCTACGCCGAAAAACCCACGCGGTGTTAACGCCTATCTATTCGCCCCACGTGAATTAAGCGGCCCGCCGCGGGCGGCGGTTCCAGATAACCACCTGGTACGGCCGCCACAGGTAGGTGATGGGGAACGAGACAAGGTGCACGAGCCGCGTGAACGGGAACAGCGCGATGATCAAAAAGCCTCCCAGCACGTGCAATTTAGGGATCAAGGGCAGGGTGGCCACGTACTGCGGCTGGGGATTCAGGGTCAGCAAGGAGATCAACCACGGCACCGCGGTGTGCACGTACCAGATGCCCCCCCAGCGGTAGAAGAAGGCCACCCAAAAGCCTGATACCACTTGTGCAACCAGCACGATCAACAACAGCCAGTCCACCCATGTGGTCACCGCGCGCACCCGGGCGTTCCCCAGGCGGCGGACAATGAACATCACCGCGCCCACGATGGTCATCAACGCCAACCCCCACCCGGTGATTTCCAGCACGTACAGCCGCACCCCTCCGAGCAGGGCGCTCCAGCCGCGCGGGAAAACCAAGGCCAACAGGTGCGCCAGCAGGATGAAGGAGATCCCGTAATGCCAGGGGACCGAGCCCCAGAAGAGTTGCCGGTTCTCCAGGAATTGGGAGGAAAGGCTGGAGTACGTGAAGCGGTTATCGAAGTACCGGTACACGCCTACCACCACCGCCAACAGGATGGCGACATACGGAAAGGCCACGAACAGCACCAGGTCGCTCATCATCCTTACCTCCTCGTCAAAACGTGAATGGGCCGTTGCACCGTGGCATGTGGGGAGGCGCCCCCAGGTTCACCCGGTCTGTCATCACCGGGAACCCTTGCACGTCCTGTTGGGCGGGCACCCCCACCACCTTGGTCAGCGCTTCCAACAGCGCGGCGTACGGCGTGCGTGCTTTCTGCGCGGCCTGCACCATCTTGGCCAGCGCGGGTTTCAGGCACACCTCCACCAGGTCCCGCGCCACGTCCGGATCCCGGTGCCAGCAGTGCCCCAGGAACGTGAGCACAACCGCGAGGTGGTCGGGCAGATCGTCGCCCGGTTCGAACCCGCACTGGCGGTAGGTGCCCCGCAGGCTGGCCATGAACATGCCGCGCTTGTAACTCTCGCCGAACAACTGGTAGCCCAC
>WFWT01000146.1 GCA_015490995.1 Anaerolineae bacterium
TGCCTGAGTCACAGCTGAACTTCCAGCCGGTAGGAAACGGGCCCTTTTACGTGGACACGTTGAATACCGATAGCGTGCTGTTAAAACCGAACCCTTACTTTTCCGGCCCCAGGCCGTACTTGGAAGGCGTCGAGGTACGCTTTTACCCGGATGACGCGGCGGTTGTCGAAGCTTACCGGCGGGGAGAGGTGGATGCCATCGGCCGGATGCTCCCTCGATTTTTGCCCGAAGTCCAAGCTCTGCCCGACGTTCAAATGTTCTTCAGCCCAGTACCCGGGTATACCGTGGTCTTGTTAAACTGGCAAAACCCCAACGTGCCCTTCTTCCAGGACCTGGCGGTGCGTCAAGCCCTGCTGTACGCCATTGATCGGGAGGCTCTCGTTCAAGAGGTGCTTCATGGGATGGCCGTGGTTGCCCATACGCCCTTCCTGCCCAACACGTGGGCCTATACGGGTGAGGTTACCCGGTACCCCTACGCGCCGGAAAAAGCACGCGCCCTCTTGGAAGAGGCCGGATGGGTGGACCAGGACGGTGACGGCATCAGGGAGAAGGACGGTCAACCGTTACAATTCACCTTGCTCAGTGACGACGACCCGACACGAGCCGCCGTGGCGCAACGTCTCGCCGATGCCTGGCGAGCAATAGGCGTCCAGGCCATCCCCCAGGTGGTGACCTTTGCCGGCCTGGTCAACGATTTCCTGGTGCCTCGACGATATGAGGCTGCACTGGTGGCATGGCGCTTGTACGGTGACCCGGACCCTTATCCCCTGTGGCATTCCACCCAGGTAGAAGAAGGACAGAACTACAGTGGATGGCAAAATGTGACGGCGGATGAACTGCTGGAAGCAGCACGGCGGACCCCTGACCCGAACCGTCGCATCCGTCTTTACCGGGAATTCCAGCAAATATTTGCGGAGGAGGTACCGGCTCTGTTACTATACCACCCGGTAGAAGGGTTCGCGGTTCGGACTAACGTACAGAACGTACACGTCGGCCCCTGGCAACAGCCAGGAGATAGATACCGTACCATTGCACAATGGTACATACGTGTGCGTCGAGTGCCTGTCACCGCCGCGACACCCACGTCCCAGTCACCGGAGGAGTCCGTCCGATGAGCCGCAAATACAAGATCCTCATCGTAGACGACGAAGCCAGGATGCGTCGCTTCGTGCGCATGAACCTGGAGACCGAAGGGTTTGACGTCATCGAAGCGGAAAACGCGTACGAAGCCATTGAAAAAGTACGCGATGAGATGCCGGATCTCGTCCTCCTGGACGTGGCCATGCCCGGCATGGACGGGTTTGAAGCTCTCCAATACATCCGAGAAATGTCCGACGTGCCGGTCATTATGTTAACGGTCAAGGATGAAGAGGAAGATCGGATTCGGGGTCTAGATCTCGGCGCGGATGATTACGTCACCAAACCCTTTAGTCCTCGCGAACTGGCCAGCCGTATTCGCGCAGTGCTCCGACGCACCACCCAGGCCGAAGAGCACGTGCCCGACGTGGTTGAAGTGGACGAAGATCTGAAAATCGACTTTGCCCGCCGCGAGGTCTGGGTACGTGGCCAGTTAGTAAAACTCCGTCCCACCGAGTTTCGCTTGCTCTATCACCTGGTAAAAAACGCGGGTTGGATCCTAACGCACGAACAACTATTAACGCGCGTCTGGGGGCCGGAGTACCGGGATGACAGCCACCTGTTACGGTTGTACATTACATACCTGCGCAAGAAAATTGAGCCCGATCCCGCGCATCCCAAGTACATCCTGACAGAACGAGGGGTAGGGTACCGGTTTGTAGACTACAAAAAGCTTCGCCAGAACCAGGCTCAACGGGAGGAACCCAAAGCGGCCGACGATGCCCCTGCCCCGTCCTGACATGAAGTCCACCGGTAACGCTAAGGCACGTCACGGCCCACCCGGCCCTTAGGGAGGCCTTTCCATCGAAATATCCCTTGGCCTGCACAAGCTCCGTCTAGGACTAAAGGTCGTCTCGCCGCCAACGCCGACCGGAACGAGGTAAACGCCCTCGAATAATCTCGTCGTACACTTCTAAGCTTTCCGCGATAAGCGCCTGTTGACGTTCGTATTCCTTTTCTTCCTGCCGTCGCCGAAATTCCTCCAGGTACCGGTTAATCTCACTCACCACGTGCCCAGGGTTCACCACTTGCTCAAAGGTAAGGTCACCTTCCGCGGCGGCCGTCTGAATAAGGACATCCCCGTAGTTGAAGATGTTTTGTAACAGTCCACGTCGGTCCATGCGTACCGATTGTACTCGGTTTAAGGGCGCTTCACGGCGTTCTTCCGAAAGGAAGAACGGTTTCATTTCGATGTCGATTAGGCGATCAGGTGTGAGGATGTAAAGATCGTTCCGCCAATCATCGTAACGCCACAGAAGCCATCCTAACCCACCAAGTCCCCACAGAAGAAGTACCAGGGTCAGACCAACGCGCACCGGCGCGTACGAAATATCCACGAAAAGAACCCGAAAGAAGAGCCAATATGCGGGGATAAGCAATAACAGCATGAACATCGGCTGTGCCAGACGCCCCATTAGGTTGAACAGATGTTTTCGCCAATAAATCCACCCCCCCGCGTACCAGTGAGTGCGCGGCTGCCAGGGCACGTACAGCCCGCTCTGAGGGGGAGGACGGCCTCGGAAGAACACCCGAGCAATGAGGTCGCGCCCAAGCCGGAAAGGAAGTAGCAGACCAGAGCCAATAGCCCGCAAGCGGCGCCTCACTCCAGGAGACGGAACACGGTCAGGCTGGGTCAGTTCGCGTTGCCGTTGCGCTCGAGCCTGTGGAGACCGTAGACGCTCTGGATAATCCTGCCCTGTGACCACTGCCGGCCACTCAGCGTGCAAGTGAACCTGCAGGCGATGTTGCAAGTCCTGACGCAGACGTTCCCGGCGCCAGGCATGACGTTTAGCCATAGTGCGGGAACGTAGCTCCATGAGTAAGGAACGTACCAAGGCAGGATTGGGGACAAAGGACATAGTAATCGCCCCTTGGGCAGCCGCGCTCTGGACAATGATAGTGCCGGTGCCCAAGATACGATCCCACAATGTCCGGGTTTGGATCACATCCTGCACCCGGTCCAGGGGAATTTCCTCCCACGACTCAAACAGGAGCACAATTCGCTCCCGGTGAATAATACGGCGGTCGGTAATGGCGTAAAAATCGTTCAGGTAATCTACGATGAGGTACACGTTAACCAGCGCCAGCACAAGGGTAACCGCCAGCAGGATAGCGGTGAAAGAGCCTGTACTGCCCGCCAGCAACTGCGATAAGGTTAGACTCAGCGCGGCCGAGAAGAGAAACGCGAAGGGCGTAAAACGCATGAAAAAAGCCCATATGTGTTGACGGTCCTGCCATACCACGGTTTCATCGGGTTCGCGCCACGTTAACGCCTGGCGCATTTGTTCCTCCTGACGGAGGTCAATGCCGCCCAGGAGAGACCACACCGAGTACCACGCGCCAGGACACGGGTGGGGAGCCCGTTGCTGCACCCACGCCCGCACGCGTTCCACTATCCGATGCCAAGCGCAACGCCATCGCTGACGACGGAGCACGGGAATGTCCGGCATAGTGTAGTCATTAAAGCGATCAAGATCCTCCCGGCTGAGGTAGAGCCAGCAACTAGATTGGGTCGCCTCCAAGGTAGCATCGTGGTGCGTGCCATGGAGCAGTGCGCTGCGGCCAAAGGCCTGGCCAGGCACCAGATAACTGCGCGGTCGGCGGCGTCCCCGTTCATCCTCGGCCCGGATAACAGCCTCTCCCCGCTCCAGCAGGTACATGGCCGTACCACGACGGCCTTGCTCAACGATCACCTGGGACCGAGGCGTGAAGATCCACCCGACAAAACCTCGCAAGTGTTGACGCCAGGCTACCGGCAGACGCTGAAAGGGGCGAACGTGGCCCAACAGGGCAGCCACATCTGGGAAACGGGTATACACGAGTACACTGCGCCCGTACTCTTCACCCGGTGTTTCAAAGCGCTCCAGAAGCGCTTCAAACGTACTGGCCGAGAGCCCGTAAAGAACCGTCCGGGAAACGGCCCGTACCTGACGGGGCGATAACCCCACTACAGGAATGGCCCCATCCACGAACACATATCCTACCGTAGCCAACTCCAGGGAAAGAGGTTCGGCCACTTCAAAATGGGGGGGCGTCGTTCCCTCACTCGCTGCCAGAATAACTTGCCCCTCCCCAATAACCCAGAGGTGGGGGTGGTCAGGGGTACCACGATGTACTTCCCCTGGAGACAGTGTCTTTTCGACCACATGATCGGCCAAGCGACGGATGTGTTCGTCAGGTAGGGCGGAGAACAGGGGCAACGCGCGTAAACGGTGAATGCGCTGGGTTGGAATAAGGCGCTCTCGCAGGTGAGGCCATCGGGCCAGAATGAGACTCACATCCGGCGCGGCAATCCGATAGAGATACCCATAATCCCGAGCCGTGACCGTGGTCTCCTGGGGAATGCCCAGGAGCAATGCATAACGGCCAAACACATCGCCTCGTTGAAGAACACGGTCTAACCAAGGAATGCCATCCGGCCCCGTGCCCGATTGCAGAAGAGTCCCTTCCCCTACTACGTACAGGTAGTTGACTTCGTCGGTGACTTCTCCCTGGCGAATAAGGGTCATTCCTGGTACAAAAGGCACCGGCTCAGCGCGCTGGGCCACGTACAACAGATCATTGGAGCTGAAACCGGCAAACAGGGGTAGATTCGCCAGGTCCTGGGCACGCTGTTCCGGGGTCTGGTCACTCAGACCCGCCACGTGAATAGGCCGCGATACGGTCATCGATGCGTCTCCTCTGCTTCGGTTCCTTCCGCAAGGGCTGCTTTAAGCCGTTGTGCAACGGCACGGGTCATGCCCGGTACACGGGCCAACTCATCCACACCGGCCTGGCGAATAGCCTCCAAAGAGGTGAAATGGCGTAACAAGGCCTGTCGGCGTTTGGGACCAATCCCCGGTATAGATTCTAACACACTTTGCAAGGTTTGCCGCCGCCGCCGCTGACGATGACTGTACACGGAAAAACGGTGCGCCTCGTCACGCACACGCTGCAACAATTTCAGGGCCTCTGAATCGCGGGGCAAACGCAAGGGAGCCTCCTGATCTGGAAGATAAAGGAGTTCTTCCCGCTTAGCCAGCGCAACCAAGGCCACAGAATCCCGTAGACCGTAAGCCTCCAACACCTCTTGGGCTACGTTCAGCTGCCCTCGCCCGCCGTCGATAAGCACCACGTCAGGCATAATTTTCCACACCTGGTCCTGACGACGGGCTTTAGCAGCCGGGTCAGGGGGGGTATCCTCTACCAGGCGACGGAAGCGACGTTGAAGTACTTCCCTCAGCGCAGTGTAATCGTCAGGAGCCAACACCTGCTGGACAGAACGCACGTTAAATCGACGGTAATCACTCTTGCGCGGCACGCCCTGCACAAACACCACCATTACACCGACCGTACTGGTGCCTTGCAGGGTGCTGATATCGTATCCCTCAATGCGAGCGGGAGGCGTTGGGAGGCGGAGCAGTTGCTGAAGTTCGGCCAATGCTCGTTCCTGACGGACCTGATCACGGGCCCATTGCTGTGCCAGGGTACGGAGGGCCTCCCGGGCATTTTCTTCTGCCAGGGCCACCAGGCGTTCCTGCCGCTCATCCTCCGGAGGAGCCAGGGTCACCGTGCGGCCTCGCTTGCGGGATAGCCACTCACTCAACAAGTGCGCGTCCGGCAAGGCCGTAGGGACGACCACGTGATCCGGCACCTGAGCGACCTCTTCGTAAAACTGCTGGAGAAACGACGTCAAGATCTCCACAGTGGCGAGATCCTGAACCCCCTCTAGGAAGAACGTCTCCCGACCTAACAGCTTGCCACGTCGGATGAAATACACCTGCACACACGCCACCTGATCATCAACGGCAAGGGCAATCACATCCTCGTTGGTCATGCCTTGGGCCACCACCTGTTGCTGGGAAGCGATCATCCGAGCGGCCAGGATCTGATCGCGCAGGCGAGCAGCCCGTTCAAATTGCAGGGCTTCGGCTGCAGCCCACATCTCCGCTTCCAGCTCCGCAATCACACCCTCTGTATCCCCTTCCAAGAAACGGGCCAACCCCTCCACAATGCGCCGATACTCTTCCTGGGAGACGACGCCAATGCACGGACCGGCACACCGTTTGATGTCGTAATACAAACACGCTCGGGTATCCTGACCGGTGATCTTGCGATCACATGTGAGGTAAGGAAAGATCTTGCGCAGCGCGTCGAGGGTCTCTCGTACCGCCCAGGCGCTGCCGTAAGGCCCATAATAGCGGGCCCCATCCTGCTCCATGCGTCGCGTGACGGATACCTTGGGGAAGGGATCTTGCCAGTGAATCTTGATGTAAGGGTAGTTCTTGTCATCCTTCAGGCGAACGTTGTAACGGGGTTGATAGGTTTTGATCAACTGATTTTCCAGGATAAGCGCGTCCAGCTCGGTGTCTACAACGATCCACTCCACATCATGGATCTCGGCCGCTAAACGTTGGATGCGCGGTGACGTCTGCGCGCTGCGGTGGAAATAACTGCGCACCCGGGCCCTCAGGTCAACCGCCTTGCCAATGTAAAGAATATCCCCACGCTGACTCTTAAACAGATATACCCCCGGGCGACGGGGTACTGCTTCCAACTTCGTTGCCAAAAGGTGATTTGCGTTATCCCGCACGCTCATGGCTCTCGTGCTCACCGATGACCGAGTCCCTGCATTCCCCTATGCTCCCAAACCTGCTACCCCCTATGCCTGTACAACCAAAATTATACGTGTCCTAAGGCAAGAGCTCCTAATTCCCCACAAAACGTCCCAATCTAAATCACTCTGAGGGCCTTCACAATACCTTCATGGTTCCCTCATACCCTCGTTACATTCATCATCTAGACTGAACGTGCACTCAGGATATGAGCATCGACTAACGAACTCAAATATTCAGGAGGAACGAACCATGAGCGGGAACAAAGCTATCGCTGTGATAGGTGCCGGACTGGTAATCGGGGTGTTACTGGTGGTCATGGTAGGGATCAGCTTGGCCAATGGTCCGTGGAACGGAAATACGACCTTCTCTGGGCGTGCAGTGCCACCGACGGAGAACACCACGACCGATATCGCGTCCCCCCGTGATGACGGGCGCCCGTGGGGAGCTCTGCGGAACACGTGGGGTACCATGATGGGCAGTTGGGGCGGCATGATGGGTGGTGGCATGATGGGCGGGGGCATGATGGGAGGCTGGACCGGTAGCGCCACCGGCAGCCCCATAAGCGATGAAGAGGCTATTCGCATTGCGGAGGAATATGTAGCAGGGTATGGCAACAGCGACCTGGAAGTGGCCGAGATCATGGTTTTCGACAACCAATTTTACGTCCAGGCCCGTGAAGCAAGCACCGGCCGGTACGCGTTCGAGTTCCTCATTGACCGCTACACAGGAGCTGCATATCCCGAACCCGGCCCCAACATGATGTGGAATACCCGCTACGGTCACATGGGAGGCTCGGGTTGGGGAAGCTTTATGGGTGGTGGTATGATGGGAGGGGGCTGGAGTACCGGTGGTGAGATGTCCGTCACCCCCGAAGAGGCACTCCAGCTTGCTCAAGCGTACTTGGATCGCACCCAGAGTGGCTTGACAGTAGCTGACGAAGCGGATGCTTTCTACGGATATTACACCATCCACACTTTGCGGAACGGTCAAGTCGTGGGCATGCTTAGCGTCAACGGTTATACTGGAGAGGTGTGGCCACACACGTGGCACGGCACCTATATAGGCATGATTGGAGATGAGGACCACTAATCGCTGGCCGGATGAACACAGAAGCGCGGGGAGGCCGGGTATTCATTGGGCCTCCCCGCATCATCGATCCGGAGGGCATTGAGGAACAGCCGACCACCAACGGTTAAGGAGGGTAAACAATGCAGCATCTCCCTAGCAACAACGGGTTGCGCCGACTCACCGAAGTGACTCGTAAACGGTATAATCGCATTGCCCCCTTGTACGACTGGATGGAAGCCCTTATTGAGCGTTCCCGATTTCAAGCCTGGCGCTCCCTCCTTTGGTCTCAAGTGTCATCGGGCCGAATTCTGGAAATCGGCGTCGGCACCGGGAAGAATATGCCCTTTTATCCTTCAAACAGCACGGTTATCGCCGTCGACCTGAGCGAGCGCATGCTTGTGCGCGCGGCCCAGCGTGCTCAGGAACTCCCTCACCACATATGCCTTTGTGGGATGGACGCGCAATTCCTTGCGTTCCCTGACAACACCTTCGACACCGCGGTGGCCACCTTTGTCTTTTGCTCTGTCCCTGATCCTATCTTGGGCCTGCGCGAGGTAGCCCGGGTGGTTAAACCCGGTGGGGACATCTGGTTACTGGAACACGTACGGGTGGACAAACCCATCATCGGGCCGGTGATGGACGTGCTAAACCCTTTTGTGGTCCGGGTAGTAGGGGCCAACATCAACCGCCGCACAGTAGAAAATGTACGTCGCGCCGGCCTGGAGATCGTAGAAGTCCGCAACTTGAGCGGAGAACTGGTGAAACTCATTCATGCCCGTCCTCCCAACACCCTTGCATCCTGACCTTGACAATCCCTCCTGACGCCCCCTATACTCCTTCCTGGACGCAGGGGGGCCTGATAGCCGGCCCTTGGGATTTTCACCAATCCACCTGGTCTGAAAACACCCAACCCTTCGACCTGACCGGGAACTCCCCACCTTCCCACCGCCACCTTAACCTTAAATTGAAATCACTTGTGCTGCAGATCGGTCTTCTGGATCGGTCTAGAAGCTGCTGGTACACATGGGGAGGATGTTATGCCAAACCGCCTGATCCACGAAACCAGCCCATATCTCCGCCAACATGCCCATAACCCGGTGGACTGGTATCCTTGGGGGGAAGAAGCTTTCCGTAAAGCCCAAGAGGAAGACAAACCCATTTTTCTCTCCATCGGCTACGCGGCTTGTCACTGGTGCCATGTTATGGAGCGAGAATCTTTCGAGGACCCGGAGATTGCGGCCATCCTGAACCGTTATTTTGTCCCGGTCAAAGTGGACCGGGAAGAACGGCCCGACGTGGACCACATTTACATGACGGCTGTCCAGGTGATGACCGGTCAAGGCGGGTGGCCCCTTTCCGTGTTCCTCACCCCTGATGGCGTGCCCTTTTACGGCGGGACATACTTCCCACCCACCGACCGATATGGTCTTCCCTCCTTCCGCCGTGTTCTGTTGAGCATTGCTCAAGCATGGCAAAGCCAACGGGAACGGCTGCTGGCCGGTGGAAAAGAGGTTGTTGAACGGCTGGCGCAACTGACCGCCTTTCAAACCGAAGGCGACCTGACCCCTGCCCTCCTGGAAAATGCCTTCCATGCCCTTGCTCGCGAGTTTGACGACTACAACGGGGGCTTTGGCACTGCCCCCAAATTCCCTCAACCTATGAACCTAGATTTGCTTTTAAGGATCTGGCGGCGCTTTGCCCTCGACCGCGCTCTCATCATGGTAGAACGCACCCTCGACCACATGGCACGGGGCGGGATCTACGACCAGATCGGGGGTGGATTCCATCGTTATTCCGTCGACGCCATGTGGCTGGTACCCCACTTCGAAAAAATGCTGTACGACAACGCCTTGATTCCCCGCGTTTACCTGCACGCTTGGCAGATCACCCACAACCCAGATTACCGGCGGATCGTTGAAGAGACCCTAGCGTACGTGCTTCGGGAAATGCAGCACCCCGAAGGTGGATTTTACAGCACCCAGGACGCGGACAGTGAAGGCGAGGAGGGGCGATTCTACCTGTGGACCCCCGACGAGATAGACGCAGTGTTGCCCCAAGACCTTGCCCACGTGGTTAAGACGTATTACAACGTCCAACCTGGCGGCAACTTCGAAGGTCGCAACATTCTCCACGTTCCTCAACCACCAGACGTGGTTGCAGCACAACTCGGCCTGACCCTGGACGAGCTGACTCACGCGCTTCAAGAAGCCCGTCATCAGCTGTACACAGCACGCGCCCAGCGCGTCTGGCCCGAGCGGGATGAGAAGATCATCGCTGCCTGGAACGGCATGATGATCGCCACCCTAGCAGAAGCAGGGCGTGTCCTCCAGAACTCGGTCTATGTGGAAGCAGCTCGACGGGGCATGACCTTCCTCCTTCAACACTTACGTCGGGACGAGAACCGGCTATGGCACACCTGGAAAGACGGCATCGCCAAAATTCCCGCATACCTAGACGACTACGCACATTGCGTGGATGCCCTGCTCCGTTTGTATGAGGCAACGTTTGATGAGCAGTGGTTAAACAACGCGTGGGAGTTGGCCGAAGTCCTCGTTGACCTCTTCCGGGATCCGGACACCGGCCTGTTTTACGACACAGGGCGGGATCACGAACAACTCATCGTCCGCCCGCGCGACCTGTTCGACAACGCCTATCCTTCCGGCAACGCTATAGCCGCAGATGTCCTGTGGCGCCTGGGGGTCCTGTTGGACGAACCACGCTTCCGTACACACGCAGAGGACATCCTTCGGCGGGCTGGGGGGGCCATGCAGCGGATGCCTACCGGCCTGGGGCACATGCTGTCGGTGCTGGACATGTACCTGGGCCCAATGTACGAAGTCGTCCTGGTGGCCGGGAAGGAGCCTCAAGCAACCGAGTCCCTCTTTCAGGCAGCCTTTCAACCTTATCAACCCAACAAGGTCGTGGTTACCCTGTTCCCGGACACTTCTCCCTCCCTGAAGGAACGTCCCTTATTGCAACATAAGTCTCCCCTTAACGGTCACGCGACGGCCTACGTGTGCCAGGGATATGCGTGTCAAGCACCCACTACCGACCCGGACGAGCTTATCCGCCAGCTTACCGGGTGAAAACTCTCCCGACAACGAACTGCCTGCTCCCTAGAGGTCACGACAAGGACGGTCCGCCACCCTCGGGCAAACGCTGGTCCGCCCTCCTGGGCTGTCATGTCTGTTCACATGACTGCTTTGGAATGGGGCACCCGGTGAGAAAAAACCCGGGAACAGACACCGGCCAGCACGCTTTAGGTAGCCCGGCGAGCTTTCTTCTTACGAGGCTGAAACATCCCCTCTATTCGTGGTCAAACTTGACACTCGATGGAGAGATATGTATACTGGGGGCGCAAATTTGTCATTACAAAGTACCCACATCCCCCGTGTTCCTCCCCGTGTACGCATAACCTAAACAGAGAGGAGGCGTCACCATGAGGAGGTACATCCTGTTGTCCGTGGCAGCGGTGTTGGCGCTTTTGGTGCTGGCCGCGTGCGCGACGCCCACACCTCAGGTGATTCGGGAAACCGTTGTCGTGACTAAGGAGGTGGAGAAGGTCGTCACTAAAGAGGTAGAAAAGGTTGTCAAGGAGACGGTCGTCGTCACCAAAGAGGTGGAGAAAGTTGTCGAGAAGGTGGTCACACCGACGCCGGTGGACTACGGCAAGGTGCTGATCCTCTCCACCCAGGCTAAGCCGGTCGAGGAAGCCGAGAAGATGCGGGGCATTGTCCTAAGGGACTTCCCCGGCCAAGCTGAGTTCATCCCCGAGGATGAAGGGGTCCTTATTGACCGAGTGTTGGCAGAGAAACAGGCCGGCAAAGGGTCCGTGGACGTGCTCATCGCCCTGCACGGCACCTATCCGGTGCTCCTCAAGGAGGACGCCCTCTCCGATGTGAGCGCTCTGATGGAGCGCTTAAGCGATCGCGGGATTCCTGAGGCGTTTGTTGAACTGGGCAAACTGGGCACCGACACCCAATACTACATCCCGGTCATGCAGGCTACGTACATCTTCGCCGCCAACAAGCAGGCTTTGGAGTACCTCCCCGAGGGCGCAGATATCAACGCGCTGACCTGGGATGAGCTGCTCCAATGGGCGAAGAACATTTACGAGGCCACCGGTCAGCGGAAACTGGGCTTCCCGGCCGGAGAGAAGGGCCTGATGCACCGCTTCCTGGAAGGGTACATTTACCCGTCCTTTACAGGTGGCATGGTCACCAACTTCCGCTCGGACGACGCGGTGGCTATGTGGGAGTTCTTCCAGGAACTATGGCAGTACGTGAACCCGCAATCGGTGACGTATGAGTTCATGCAGGAACCTCTCTTAGCGGAGGAGGTCTGGGTAGCCTTTGACCACACGGCCCGCTTGATCAACGCGTTCAAGGAGCGTCCGGACGACTTCGTTGCCTTCCCGGCGCCGGCCGGTCCAAAGGGCCGAGGCTTTATGCCGGTCATTGTAGGTGCGGCCATTCCCACGACAGCGCCGAACCGGGCAGGAGCGGAAGCCCTCATCGAATACCTCACTGCGCCGGAGACCCAGATCGCCATCCTGCGCGAGATCGGGTTCTTCCCGGTGACCAATGTCGACTTCCCCGGGTACGTGTCGGTGGGCATCCGGCTGGAGGGTGAAGCTGTCACCAAACAGGCAGCAGCCCCTGATGCTTTGCCCGCCCTGTTGCCGGTCGGTTTAGGCGCGCGAGGGGGTGAATTTAACAAGATTTACCGCGACACCTTCACCCGCATCGTGCTAAACGGTGAGGACATCCGCACAGTACTGGATGAAGAGGCCGCGCTGCTCCAGGAGATTCTGGATGACACCGGCGCGCCGTGCTGGCCGCCCGATCCGCCCAGCGATGGCCCGTGCCAGGTGAAGTAAACCTCGCCGGCGCGATGACGCGACCCGGCCCCCTCTCCAGCTGAGGGGGCCGGGTTTCTCATAAGCCCGGACCAACAGCGGATGCCTCGCGGTGTCGCCTCAATAGTACCTGGTCCGGCGAGGACAACCCGGCAAGGAGAACCCGCCATGCGCCGACGATTTCAGTGGGAACCGTACATATTATTGCTCCCTTCCACCGTTTACCTTATGCTTTTCTTTGCCTGGCCTATGCTTCAGGCCTTTGAGCTGGCTTTCCGGGACGAGAATGGGGTCTGGACCTTGGAGTTCATCCAACGCATGGTAAACGACGTGAACTTTTGGAAGGCCGTGCGCACGACGTTTATTCTCATCGTGACCATCATCCCCTTGCAGTTCCTCCTGGCCCTGGCTATGGCATTGCTGGTCAACGCCAAGCTGCGGGGGTCTGATCTGTTCGTCTACATCTACGCGCTGCCTCTGGCCATCTCTGACCTAGCCGCAGGCATTATCTGGTTCGCCATCTTCACCGAACGTGGTTACCTCAACACCGTGCTCTACTCGCTGGGGATCTTGGACCAACCCTATATCTTCCTAAATTATCAGACCGCCTGGCCGGTAGTCGCTGTGGTGCTGGCAGAAGTATGGCGGGCCACATCCATCGTTATGGTGGTGCTGGTCGCGGGATTGCAGGCCATCCCTCGAGAGTATGATGAGGCGGCCCAGGTGTTCGGCGCGGGGTGGTTTACCCGCCTGTGGCGTGTCACCCTTCCCTTGTTGCGTCCCAGCATTCAGGTGGCGTTGATTCTCCGCACCATTCTCGCGTTCCAAGTGTTCGCCGTAGTGTTGGCCGTGGCCGGCCAAGCCCTCACCGTACTGGCTGCCGAAGCCTACCGATGGTACGGCAGCTGGCGCAACCCCCACGTAGCCGCGGCGTACGCAGCCCTTATCCTCGTGCTCTCCCTGGGCACCACGGTGTTTTACCTGCGTACCCTGCAGGTGAGCGAGGAAGTGCGCGTATAAAAGGGGAGATGGACCATGGAACAAACACGCCCGCCTATGTCACAACGGATCAATCGCGGTCTTACCTACCTTGTCGCGCTGGCCATCGCGCTTTGGATTCTTATCCCCATTTACCTTATCGCCCTGGCCGCCTTTAGCCCACGACAGCTGGTGTACAGCTGGCCTAAACCGCTGTTACCTACCTCAATCTCAATAGAAACAATGCGCTTCTTTCTCACATCATACGGGGTACTGGCCTCAGTGCGTAACAGCGTCGTCGTCGCTGTTATCACGCTGTTCCTCTCCTTGCTCATCGGCGCACCGGCCGGATACGCCCTGGCCCGTTACGTTTTCCGCGGGCATCACGCCTTTCAGTTGCTTATCCTTTCCACACGCGCGTTTCCCATCGTCATTCTGTCCATCCCTATGGCGGTGACCTTCATTAACTGGGGGTTGTACGACACGGTGCTAAGTGTCGCGCTGGTACACACTGCCATGGCCCTACCGACGACGGTGTTGGTCACCAGCAGTGTGTTCATCGGCATCCCCAAAGAGCTGGAAGAAGCGGCTATGACCCTGGGATGTAACCGGTTGCAGGCCGTGTTACGGGTGGTATTACCCCTGGCCTTGCCCGGCTTGGCTGCCGCCGCCATCTTCACCTTCGTTCTGTCCTGGAATGAAGTGTTTGCCGCGGCCATCCTCACCCTCCAAAATCGCACGTTACCCGCCAAAATGGTGGTTCAGTTAAACGAATCCCCCATCCCCTTCCGGTTCGCCGGTGGTTTCTTCCTGTTGGTACCATCTCTGCTTTTTATCTTCGCC
This sequence comes from Anaerolineae bacterium, assembly GCA_015490995.1. Lineage (GTDB taxonomy): Bacteria > Chloroflexota > Anaerolineae > JAADDB01 > JAADDB01 > S141-23. The sequence continues at coordinate 14,482 of WFWT01000146.1, forward strand.
ATTCGTAAGTACTTGTTCAACCTGTGGGGAGTGAAGCTCAAGTAAAGATACACGGCTGTAGGCTACCTTATACCGTGATATCATAACACGATTCTGATACCTAAAGACCTAAAGCGGTAAAGTGAGGGACCCATGGCCGAAATTCGACTGGAAAACGTGCGCAAGGTGTTTGACCGTAAAGTCGTGGCCGTGGACGGTGTCTCATTAATGGTTAAGGATCAGGAGTTCACGGTCCTGCTCGGTCCCAGTGGATGTGGCAAGACCACCCTCCTGCGGTGTGTGGCAGGGCTAGAACAGGTTGACGGTGGCCGGATCTTCATTGGCGGCCGTGATGTGACCTTCCTGCCCCCACGCCAGCGACACATTGCCATGGTCTTTCAGAGCTACGCGGTGTTTCCTCACCTGACGGTCTTCGAGAACATCGCCTTTGGGCTGCGCATGCAACGGCAACCGGAGGCCGCGATCCGGCAACGAGTGCAGGAAGCTGCCGAACTGTTGCACATAGCCGACTTGCTGGAACGATATCCTTCGCAACTAAGCGGTGGACAACGCCAGCGCGTCGCGGTCGCCCGAGCCATCGCCGTCCACCCGGAGGTCTTGTTGATGGATGAGCCCCTCAGCAACTTGGACGCGCTGCTGCGCTTGGAAATGCGGGCGGAGCTCAAGCGCCTACTGCGTGATATTCACGCCACGACCATCTACGTTACCCATGACCAAGTCGAAGCGTTAAGCCTGGGGGATCGCATCGCGGTCATGCGCGATGGACGCATTTTGCAATACGATACCCCATTGGCAGTGTATGACCACCCCGCCAACACCTTTGTCGGTGGATTCATCGGCAACCCACCGATGAACTTCCTCAAAGGGATGTTGCGACACCGAGAAGACCGGTTAGAAGTTGCCACCAGTGGCGGCACGCTGGAAGTGCCCGAGGCAATGCGCTCCGCTTTGTTAGCCCAGAACCGGGACGATGTGATCATCGGGGTGCGGGCTGAGAACATTGAACCCCAAACCCAAGAGGCACCCAATACGTTGCGCGGGACGGTGCTCGTTGTGGAGCCTTTAGGCTCGCACAACTTGCTCACGGTACGGGTGGGCGAAGAACACGTGAAGGTCTCCACCTCTGCGGACTTCCGGCCCCGCTCGGGAGAAACCCTGTGGCTGCGTGTCCATCCTGACAAACTCCGGTGGTTTGATCCGGAAACGGGTCAGGCCATCCGTGGCGAGTAAGGGGATCATGACGTCCATCGTGCGAGTGGGGCTGATCGGTTGTGGAAACATCGGCGCGCGTGCTCACGCGCCGGCTTACGCTCACATCCCGAGCGCTCAGCTGGTAGCCGTCTGCGACGTGAACACCACCCGTGCCCACGCCGTAGCTCGCGCCACCGGTGCAACGCCCTACTTCGACTATCATGAAGTGTTGGCCCGGGACGACATCGACGCAGTGGACATTTGTCTACCCACGTACCTACACGCCGCCGTCAGCGTAGAAGCCCTGCGCCAGGGCAAACACGTCCTGTGTGAAAAACCCATGGCCGTCACCCTAGAAGAGGCGGATGCCATGATCACCGCGGCGCGCGAGGCCAACCGGGTGCTGATGATCGGCCATGTGCGTCGTTTTGATCCCCGATATACCACGGTAAAACACGCCCTTGTGCAAGGCGAGATCGGGCACCTGGTACACGTGCGCCGTGCCGAACGCCAACATCTCCCCTTCCCGGGCGATGCCTGGTACTGGCACCCCCATGCCGGCGGAGGGATTTTCCTGGACATTGGCGTACACGTGACCGACCTGTTCCACTGGTACTTTGCCACCGAACCGGAGACTATCTTCGCCCTTGGTCGACAAATTCGCCCGGAAGCCCAGGCAGCCCGCAGCTTTGACCATGCCGTGCTCCTCATCACCTTTCCGGACGGACGCATCGCCCAAGCGGAGATCAGCTGGGCGTATCCACCTCACTTTGGCCGTAGTCAGTACGCCCTCCTGGAACTTATCGGCACCCAAGGACGCCTTGTCTACTCCGACCGAGATGCTGCGCCGATGCTGGTGTACGACAGCAACGACGGCCTGGACTTACCCACCTACTTCCGTTTTATGTCCGCGCTGGAAGAGGCCTTTGTGGCGGAGATCGCCCACTTCATCGCGGTAGTTCGCGGGGAGGCTGAGCTGCTCATCACCCCGGAAGACGCCCGTACCGCCCTGGCACTGGCCATTGCCGCGGAGACGTCCGCCCGGGAACAACGACCTGTCTCCTGGCAGGAGGTGGCCCCATGAAGGACACAGTTGGCCTGGCTGTGATCAGCTACGCTCACCTCCACGCGCCCCGCTACACCGCGGCCATCGTGGAGCATCCCCACGCTCGTCTGGTTGCCATCGTGGGCTACGGGGAAAACGCGGAGGTTGCCCGGGCAGAGGCACAACGGTACGGTGTGCCCTACTGTACAACCCTGGACGATCTCGCCACGCTCTCCGGAGTAGACGCAGTCTACCTGGCCAGTGAGCCTAAAGACCACCGCCACCTGGTTGCGTGGGCATCAGAACAGGGGTGGCACGTGCTCTGTGACAAACCCATTGCCACCACCCTCACGGACGCCGCAGCTATTGTTCATATCGCCCAGCAGGCGGGCATCAAATTAATGGTGCCCTTCAACCCGCGATATCAGCTTCCTGTCCAGCGCATCAAGAGCGAACTGGAAAGCGGAGAAGCCGGCGAGCTTATTGCGGTGAACGCGCTTAAATACGGCAAGTTGCCCGTATGGGCCCAAAGTCCCCAACGGGCAGAGTGGTTCTTGGACCCTGCCCGCAGCGGGGGAGGAGGGTTTCTAGATATCGGCATTCACGCCCTGGACGCGCTCCGTTGGCTCAGCAACAGTGACCCAGCCCGCATTTATGCCCGGGTGGGCACCTACATCCACACCGGCCAGGTGGCCGAAGACCTGGGCACCCTCGTTGTCGAATTTGCCAACGGGGTCATCGGCACCCTAAGCGCCGGCTGGGTCAACCCACAAGGATTCCCCGGGTGGCTGGACATCGGCTTTGAAGTCCTCACCACCCGACGGGCATACCACGTCTACAGTCCTTACCATAGCCTCTCCATTTATACCCAGGATCGCGCCGAGCGCCGAGCATGGTGGCGTCGTGACGTTTACGGCCTCGTAGACGAGTTCGTGAGTGCTATACAGGAAGATCGGGACCCCGCCATCACCGGAGAAGACGGCCTTATCGCCTTAGCCATGGCCTTTGCAGCGTACGAATCCTCGCGCACCGGTCAGGTGGTAGAATTTAAGGAATGGTTGCAACGGCAACTCAAACCACTATCTTCGTCCACCCGTACAGGAGAAACGCCACCATGAACATCGGCATCGTATCCACCCGCCTGGCCGGCACAGACGGCGTCTCTCTGGAAACGGAAAAGTGGACCACCATCTTTCGACGGCTGGGGCATCACGTCTACTACTGTGCGGGGGAACTGGAACCGGAAGGCCCTCCGGGGATGCTGGTGCCTAAAATGCACTTCACGCACCCGGAAGTACAGTGGATATACACCCACGCGTTCGGCACCGAGACCCCTGCTCCGGACTTAATGCGTCGCATTGAAGCAGTGGTACTGGAACTGAAAGAACACTTGCAACGCTTCCTCCACGCATATGCCATCGAGGTGCTGGTTGTGGAAAACGCCCTGGCTATCCCCATGAATATCCCCCTGGGCATTGCCCTGCGAGATGTTATTGCCGAAACGCGTATTCCGACCATCGGTCACCATCACGACTTTTACTGGGAACGACAACGCTTCTTCCCCAATTGTATCCCCGAGATTCTCGACGCCGTCTTCCCACCAGATCTGCCCAACATTGTGCACGTGGTTATCAACACACCGGCCCAACAAAGCCTGCGAGAACGTCGCGGCCTCGAAAGCGAAATCGTGCCCAACATCTTTGACTTCGCCCGGGCTGCGCCCGGGCTTAATACCTTCAGTCGCGACCTCCGTAGTCGCCTGGGCATCGGCGACGACCAGCTCTTTATTCTGCAACCCACCCGGGTCATCCGCCGCAAAGGGATCGAGCTCTCCATCGAGCTGGTACGACGGCTGCGAGAGCCTCGCCAACGCGCACGCCTGTTGAACAAAGAGCCTATCTTGGTCATCACCCACCGCGCCGGCGACGAAGGGATGGAATACCTAGAGGAACTCAAAGCCCGGGCAGACCAAGCTCGCGTTCCCCTTATCTACGCCGCCACCCGCTTTGGACCTCGTCCCCGGGTGCTCCACAACCAGGAGAAAGTGTACTCGCTCTGGGACGCGTATGTACACGCGGATTTCGTCACTTATCCCAGCCGATACGAGGGCTTCGGGAACGCCCTGCTAGAAAGCATTTATTTCCGACTACCGACTCTGGTGAACCGCTATAGCGTATACGTGACCGATATTGCGCCTCTTGGGTTCGATCTCATCGAAATTGAAGGTGCCATCACCGATGAAACGGTGGAACAAACCATCGAGGCCATTGTAGATCCTGTGCGCCGTCGGCGTATGGTGGAGTATAATTATTACCTCGCCTTGCATCACTTCTCCTATGAGGCCGTGATGCCAAAACTACAACGTATTTTAGCCCTGTGTGTGGATCGCAGAGCGCCATGAACATGCCGGGAGGAAAGATCGATCGCACCTCGGCCCAGCCGTTACACGCGCAACTCAAGGATATTATCCGCACCGCGATTCAGGAAGGAGCGCTCAAAGCCGGAGACCGCCTTCCTACCGAACACGAACTCTGCCGGATCTACGGTATTAGCCGGACACCGGTCCGGCAAGCGCTCCAGGAACTTGTCCAGGAGGGGTGGTTGGTGCGCATTCCCGGTCGAGGCACTTACGTGGCCGACAGGGAACGTCCGCGCGCCTCGCGGGGCTATTTGACCCTTCGTTTGGTCACAGAACCCGGGTGGAGCATGCCCCTCCAAGAGGCAGCTCGCTTGTGGAACCACGACCACCCCCATCGACCGCTGAACTTGGACATCGTCGAGATCCCTTATCCCCGCCTGCGCGAACACCTAATGGATGCCGTGGCCACCGGTACCGCGCCCGATATCTCCTTGCTGGACTCCGCCTGGGTAGCTGAATTCGCGCACCTGCGCTACATACTGCCCTTAGAGGCCATCGCCCCACGGCGTGCCGAACAGGTCACTGCCCGGTTGTTGGCCGCAGCTGTCGCCGCTAATTCCTACGAGAACCAGCTGATGGCCCTGCCCGCCAGCGTGGACGTGGCTATCCTCTGGTATCGCCGTGATTGGCTGGAAGCCGAAGGGCTCGCCCCACCCCGTACCTGGGAGGACCTCGTCCGCGTAGGGACCCACTTTCACCACCCTAATGTCCGCAGCCGCTACGGCCCCGATACGTACGGCCTCGTCTTTGTGGGAGGACGGCGGGGTGGGGAAACCACCACCTACCAGCTGCTCCCCCTGCTCTGGAGCGCTGGTGGGGACCTCATCGCCGGAGGACGGGTGCTCCTGGACAGCGAATCAACCCACCAATTCCTCACGTTCCTCCACGACCTTATTCATCGCTGGCACATAACCCCGCCGGAAGTGACCACCTACGCGTGGGATCAGGCAGCCCATACCTTTGCCCACCGCCGCGCGGTCATGGCCTTCGGTGGCTTGTACGAAATGCAGTTCATGCGCGCGGAGCGGGGGTGGAGTGAAGCCCAATTTCGCCAGCGCGTGGGCATTATTCCTATTCCCGCCGCCAAGGAAGGGCCTTATGCCACTCTCGGTGGCATGTCATACGTCATCTTTCGGCAATCCCCTCAGCCAGATATTGCCTTCCGCTTTCTCGAGTACACAGGCCATCCGGCAGCCGTACGCACGTTCTGGCGTTACCTGCAACGTCACACTGCGTGGCAGGACCTCACGCCCGACCCGCGAACCTCCGCCTTCCTGGCCGCTACCGCGCCCCTCCTCACCCTGGGACGCCCCCGCCCTTCTGTCCCCCAATACGCACGCGTCTCCGAGCAGTTCTGTTGGCTTATTGAAGAAACCTTGCACGGCCACCCCGATCCCGGCACATTGTTACACCGTGTGGCGGACCGTATTGCTGTGCTTACCGGCTTACCCCTGTTAAACTGATAGGTTAAACTGATAGCACACAGCTACCGAGTAAGCACAGTGTTTATATCGACAAAAGGAGGACATCATGTCCGCAGTGATCCCGCCGCGCAAGACATCTGCGCACCACCTGCACGTCGGGTTTGTCTCCACCCGCCTAAGCGGCACCGATGGCGTTTCCCTTGAGGTCATCAAGTGGGATCACGTGCTGGCAGCCATGGGGCATGAGCGATTTTACTTCGCGGGTGAACTGAGTTGGCCAGAAGAACGGAGCTATCTCGTACCGGAAGCGCACTTCCAACATCCCGACGTTCAGGCCATTAACGCGGACCTGTTCGACGACTACACCCGTACCGAAACCACCTCCCGGCGTGTGGGTGAGCTAAAAGCCCACCTGAAACACCACCTACGCGCTTTCATCCGCCAATACCACATCGATCTTCTCATCGTGGAAAACGCCCTATCCCTGCCCATGAACGTCCCCCTTGGCCTTGCGCTCGCCGAACTCATAGCTGAGACAGATATCCCCACCATCGCGCATCACCACGATTTCTGGTGGGAACGCACCCGTTATGCCGTCCACGCCGCGGGAGACTATTTACAAGCCGCGTTTCCTCCCAACCTGCCCTCCATTCGCCACGTGGTGATTAACTCTTTTGCCCAAGCCCAGCTTGCCCTACGTACAGGCATCAGCGCGGTACCCATCCCCAACGTCATGGATTTCGAACACCCCCCACCGCCACCCGACGTGTACGCGGAGGACATCCGGAAAGCCTTAGCTATCCCGGAAAATGCATACTTCATCCTTCAGCCCACCCGCATCGTCCCCCGCAAACGGATCGAACACGCCATCGAACTGGTCCGACGCCTAGACCTGCCCGCTGTACTGGTGATCTCCCATGCTTCCGGCGACGAAGGCAATGACTACGCGCAATACCTCAAAGAATACGCCACCTTAATGGGGGTAACCGTACGCATGGCAGCCGATCGCATTGCCTATCACCGCGGGCGCACGCCCGCCGGAGAAAAGGTATACGCCCTAGCCGACGCGTATCAGCACGCGGACTTGGTCACCTACCCTTCGGCCATCGAAGGCTTCGGCAACGCTTTCCTGGAGGCTATCTACTACAAACGCCCTTTGGTCATGAGCGCCTATCCCATCTTTCGCACGGACATCCAACCAAAAGGGTTTCGGGTCATTGCATTTCAGGACTTCGTGGATGATGCCACCGTCACCCAAACCCGGCATCTCTTGCTCCATCCGGAAGAGGCACAAGCCATGTGTGAGCACAATTACCAACTCGGTCGGCGATACTTCTCTTACCGTACCCTGGAGAAACGTCTGGCCGCCCTCTTAAGCGATTGCTTCGGGGATTAAATAACCTGAAGCCACCTCATGAGCATTACGCCCAAAATGCCTTGCGCACGTCGGTAAACTCCTCTACCGGCCCCTCAAACTTGTTCCGCCCCAACTCGAGGACATACACATAGTCCGCGATCTTGAGGGCCTGACGGATCTCCTGATCCACCAATACAATGGTGATCCCTTCCTCATCTCGCAAACGGGTGAGCATCTCGTAGACCTCTTCCGAGAGAAGCTTGGCCAGACCCGCGGTGGGCTCGTCCACCAGGATTACCTTGGGATCGGTCATCAGGGTGCGAGCGAGCTCCACCATACGCTGCATCCCCCCCGAAAGTTCCCCTGCCTTGGACTTTCGCCGATCCTTCAGGGCGGGAAAACGTTCGTAATTCTCCTCCAACTTGCGCCGGATGCGCTCCTTATCGTGGCGGAACGTCCACGCGCCTAACTCAATGTTTTCCTCAACGGTCATCCAGCGGAACACGCTGGGTTGCTGGGGAATGTAAGCAATCCCCTTGCGAATGCGTTGGTAAGTAGGCAACTGCACAATGTTCTCCCCGTCCAGAAGCACTTCCCCGGCGTTGGGCTTGAGAAAACCATAAACGGCCTTTAGTAAGGTTGACTTGCCTACCCCGTTGGCCCCCAGGATAGCGGTTAACTTGCCTTTCTGGGCTGTGATGGACACCCCCTGCAAAATGTTGAGGTCCTTGTAGTAGCCCACGTAGAGATCGCGCACCTCCAGCGTTGCGCTCATGCGGCCACCTCCTCTTCCTCCTCACCCAGGTATGCCTCAATCACGCGGGGGTCCTTTCGCACCGCTTCCGGATCACCGTCCGCAATAAGCTCACCATAATTCAGCACCAGAAGACGTTTGCTCAAGGTGAAGATAGTATCCATATCGTGGCTGATAATGATAAAAGCCCGCTCCAAGTTTTCGTTCACGTGCACAATGAAATCCCAGATCGTCTGACGCAACTTGGGGTGAACGCCGGCAAAGGGCTCGTCCAGGATGATCAACTTGGGGTCCAGCATGAGCAACCGGCCCAGTTCCAGGAGTTTCTGCTGCCCACCGGATAGGTTACGGGCAAATTCGCGGGCCAGGTGGTCGATGGTGAGGAACTCCAAGATCTCGGTGGCTTTCTTTTCTAGAGCCCGACGATTGGCTGTTGGGTGCAGGGCCAAAGCAGGCACCAACATGTTCTCCATTACCGTCATGCGCCGAAAGGCGCGGGTAATCTGAAACGTGCGCCCCAGGCCACGCCGTGCGATCTCGTATGGTTTAAGGGGGTCAATGCGCTCACCGTTAAAGTAAACGGTGCCACTGGTGGGCTTGATCACCCCGCTAATGATGTTGGTTAACGTGGTCTTCCCCGCGCCGTTGGGGCCGATCAGGCCGATGCGCTCCGGCCCGTTAATGCGAAAGGAAACACCCTTTAGGGCCTGAAGCCCTCCGAAATGCTTGACCACATTGCGAACTTCAAGCTCGATCATCCTTCTCCCTCCTGGACCGTTTCCGGCACCAAGCGTCGCCGCGCCGCAATCTCTTCAGTTACCCCGGCGCGGGTAAGGCGTTGAATGATCGGGTAAATCAGCCCGTTGTTCTGGAAGCGCAGAGTTAACATGAGCAAGAGCCCGAAGAACACCAGACGCCAATCGGTCATGTCAATAGTCCAGGGCCCTATGGTAATGTTCTGGCGCAAGAACTCCAGCGCGAATTCGATGAGAATAGCCCCAATAGCCGCTCCCACCAGGCTCTCCATCCCGCCGATTACGGCCATCGCGATGACCAAGCTCATCTGAAGAATGAGGAGGATGTTAGGCGTGATCACCCCAATGTAATGAGCCTCCACAGCGCCAGCAGCCGCCGCGATCATGCTGGTAATAACGAAGAGCAACACCTTATACCGAACAATATTGACACCCAACGCCGCTGCTGCCTCCTCGTCCTCCCGAATGGAGCGGAAGAAGAGCCCGTAACGGGACGAGGCCAGCCAATGCATAAAGACCATGGACCCCAAGAAAAGGAAAAGCATCACGTAGTACGGTGGGATCTTACTGGTGGCATCAAAGTACATGCCAAAGATGGTTACACCCTTGGGGAAAAGGGGAGGTAACTCCAATCCGTTGGGGCCATCCGTAATCGCGATCTCCGCGTTCAGGGCCACCCGTAAAATCTCCGAAAACCCGATGGTAAAAAGTGCCAGGTATGCCTGCCGGAGGCGCAAGACCAGCACACCGATGAGAAAACCGAACACACCCCCCAACAACACCCCCAACAAAATGCCCACGTAAATAGGGGGTCGGTAGATCAAAGTACCCGCAGGCATAGTCGCCTTCGCGATGTCCAGACACGTGGGCTCTCCTGCCGTAACCGGGTTCAGCAGAAAGAGCGTGTAACTACCCACCGTGATCTCCGGACAAACTCCGGTCGGCACGGTGGTCAACCGCACGAATTTGGCGAACAGGCCTGTGGTGTAGGCGCCAATGGCCATAAAGGCCATGTGGCCGAAGGAGAACTGCCCACCGTACCCGGCCAGTAACGCCCAGCTAGAAGCGAGAATGGCGTAAAAGTACGCCACGATGGCGATGTGCATAATATACGGTCGGGATACCAGCGCCAGAGGCGCCAGCAACATCACCACCACTCCTAACCCAAGGGGCAGCCAGATCCAGAGCGCATTTCGGTTCATAACTCTCTCCCAAACAACCCGGTGGGTTTCAGGAGCAACACGAGCACCAGGATGAGCATACCGTAGGCAGGAATATAGGCCGCAGCGCGATGGGGATCAGGCACACACCCGGCGCCGAGGGCTTCTACCACCCCCACGATCAAACCACCCACAAACGCACCGGGCAAAGATCCCATCCCACCCAGGACGATGATGACAAACGAGCGAGCAGCGGCCTGAGTACCCACCCAGGGCACCCAGGAGAACACCTGGACCAGCGAAGCGCCGGACAAACCCGCCAGCATGCCGCCCAGACCAAAGGCAAGCGTGTTCATCACATTAGGGTTAATGCCGGTCACCGCGGCTGCCTGCCGATCCTGGCTCACCGCGCGCAACGCCTTACCAATCCAGGTGCGGTACAAAAACCACATGAGCAACCCCAACAAGATGAGCGCGATGACGGCCGCGGTTACCCGGGGGGAGGGAATGACAATCTCCTCAAAAAGACGCACCGTCCCCGGAGTCACCTTAAGAAGGGACCCTTCCTCCCCAGGAATGGCCAGCCGGGGGTAATCAAAATAGCGGGGCACCTTCTTGGGATTGGCTCCCACTAAAGCCAGAGTCGTGTATTGGAGGAAGAAGGAGAGACCAAATGTCACCAAAATGGCATATTCCCCCGGGCGCTCCACCTGACCGGTGTTCATCGGCCGGAGGAAGAGCACCTCAAACAGAGCGCCAATAACGAAGGTCAACACAGCGGACACCACCACCGCGGCCAAGGGGTGCAACCCCGGGAACCACTCTTGAGTTAAGTAGTACACGAACATGCCACCCAGCATGTAAAACTCGCCGTGGGCAAAACTGACGATGCCCAAAATAGAGAAAATGAGGGTTAAGCCCAGAGCCATCAAGCCATAAATGATGCCCACGACTAGGCCATTGACCACCTGGGTGAGCACAAATGCGGAGTTACTCACACACAAGTTATTAGGATACGTGGCCGCGAAGGCGGTGAGAAAGATGGCCACCGTGGCTGCACCAGGCACTACAACCCACTTCCAGTCCAGACGGGGAGTAAAGTACGCCAGCAGGGCGAGTCCGAAAGGACCGGAAGCGGCTCCCACCATGGCTCCAGCCAAAGCCGCTTGTGAAACATCCAGATCCCGTCGGGCGTACACCCGGGGGATGAGCACAGCACCTACGACGCCCCAACCGATGATCCACAACAGCGCTAACCATAAATACATTGCTGATGCTCCTTCCCCATGAAATTACCCGGTGGCATGGCGAGGTCACGCGCCCGATGACCCCTCACCGAACCAGGGCCATCATAACCGGCCCCCACCCGAAGGTGGGGGCCGGCCGGCACGCCACCGACACGCGCCGTCCCCCTTATGGGAGGATAGGCGGAGCGGTTTGGAACTTCTCAGGATAGACCACCGGCGCCTCAGAGGACGGCTGTCCCGGCTCCTGGTACTGGATGAACACCGCCGCGAAGTCGGGGAACTGGTGCCACCACTTGTCCTCCACGCCGGCTTCGGAGGGCGGATTCTTGGAGTTGTACGGGAAGGTGATGGTGCCCAGCACGCCTTCGTACTCAATGTTCTCCAGCGCCTCGATGATGGCCTGCGGGTCCGTGGAGCCCGCGTTGTTGATGGCCGTGGCCATCAGCCACAGGGAGTCATACGCCTCCATCGCGTAAGACTCCACGCCCGTCTTGCCGGTGCGCTCCATGTACTTCTCGGCAAATGCCTTGGTCTTCTCATTCCAGAGCACCGGCGGCAGGCCCACCTTGCGGTAGAAGCAGAGATTGCCATCGGGCACGTTCTTCCAGAAGGACTCGCTGTCATCCGCCACCTGGTTACAAATCATCATCACATCCTGCGGACCAATGCCGGCTTCCGCGGCTTGCTGTTCGAAGTTGTAGGAGGTCTCACCCGTGAGCAGCACCAGGATCAAATCGGGGTTCTCGGCCTTGATGCGCTCGATGATGCCGGAGAAATCCTGAGTTCCGATGTCTGCGGAGAAGGTCACCGCTTCAATGCCCCGCTCTTCCAGCTTCTTGGTGGTTTGCTCCGCGGCCGGGATACCGTACCCGGTGTTTTCTGTCATGATAACCACCTTCTTGGCCCCCAGCCACTGGATGAAGTTCGCGTCCAGGTTGGCCACTTCCGAGGAGAGCGGCGCGATGCGGAAGACCTCAGGGTACAGGGACGCGGTAATGTTGTCATTCCACGTCTCAGCGAAGATGATGGGAATGCCGTACTTGTGCGCCACCTCTTTCGCAGTCAGCCCCACTGCGCTGTGGTACTCGCCCACCACACCGACCACCTTCTCCTGGGTGATCAGACGCTCCATGGCCGCGGTACCGCGCTCGGGCAGACCTTCGGTGTCCACCAGGATGAGCTCAACCGGCTTACCCAGCACACCACCCGCCTCGTTGATTTCCTCCAGCGCGATCTCGAAAGCGGCCTTCATGGCCTGACCGCCCGTGACCGAACCGGGGGCGGAAAGCGGGGCCAACGCGCCAATCTTAATGGTCTCACCCTCCGTGACACCTAGGGTCTGTGCACGGGTGGCGAAGTACGCCTGCGCTTCCTCCGGGCTGGGGATGTAGATCTTCCAGCCGATCTCGATGAGGTCATAATCGGTGATCTTGGCGTAAGAGGGATCTTCGGCCGCCTTCTGGTTAGTGTAGTAGGCAATGGCGGGATAGGCGAACACATCACCCAGGTACTTGAGCGCCAGCTTGCTCAGCCAGTCATCCTTCACCACAATGTAATCGAAACCAGCATCCCCCTGCCGGGCGGGGGCTGCCACCGCCATGGGAACCATGGCGACCAAAATGGCCACAATTAACAGAACACTCCACAGTACCCGCTTCATCATGCCCTCCTCCTTCCACAAATGTGCTGAACAGGGTGTAAAACTGAACACGCTTCCCGTGCAGCCAAATCTGTGCCTCCTCCTCGCTCGGCATCCCCCCTTTCCCATTGAAGTGTGTTCCCGCCTCGAAGAGGTCGGGTGTGTCCAAGAAGCCCGTTACGGGCTTTCGACCGACTTGGCACAGCGGAAGCCCAGGTCATCGTTAGCGGTGATTTCCGGATCTCCCGCGTTACGGTTAGTAGTCCGCAAGAAGGTCGCTTCATCAAACCAACCGCCCCCACGAATGACCCGGTACTTTTCGCTGTAGAAGGGATCTTGGTAGGTGCTGTTGGGATAAGCGATGTAGGGCGAGTCGGTCCACTCCTTCACGTTGCCAGCCATATCGTAGACCCCGTACTCGTTGGGCGGGAAACTGCCCACCGCGACCGTCCCGCGATACCCGCTGTCGAACCCATTGGCCATGTTGGGGTCATACGTGTTGCCCCACGGGAAGATATACCCGTTAGGCCCTCGGGCAGCTTTTTCCCACTCGAATTCGGTGGGAAGCCGCTTGCCCAGCCACTCACAGTAGGCCAAGGCATCGTAAAAGGTGACAAACACCACCGGGTGATTGTCCTTCCCTTCCCGGTACGCCCATCGCCAGGTACGCGGGTCACCATTGCGCTCCTGGTATGTTTGATAACCCGTGGCTTCCACGAAGGTCGCGAAGTCCTTGTTGGTCACCTCATACGCGTCAATGAGGAACGCATCCAAGTACATCTCCTGGGCAGGGCCTTCGTCCGGTTCACCGTCGTTGCTTCCCAGGATGAAGGGCCCGGCAGGAATCTCCACCATAATGTTGGTGACGGCCGCTACAGGCGTTTCCTGCACCGGTTCCGTGGTCACCGCGTTCTCCGGAGTAGCGGTGGGCGTCGGTGTAGGGCGAGGTGTCGGCGTAGGACGAGGCGTCGGTGTAGGGCGAATGGTGACCACGATCTTGGTGGGGGGCACCGTCGGGCGCCCGACCAGAGTCACTTTGGTGGGTGTGGGGGTAGGGGTCGGTTGCACCGGTGTGGGTGTGGGCGTCGGTTCCACCACGTCCACCACTTCGCCACAAGCCACCACGCCAAGAGCAAGGACCAGCATTACCAGCACCACACGCCAGCGGTACCTCCTTATTCGAATCATGCGCACCAATCCTCCACGACTCGGGATTATAGCCTCTCCGTGGGGGCCCATCCGTGCTACCTAAGCGACCACTCACCCATAGTCACGCCTTCCCCGGCAGCTGCCGGTACACGCAAGAAGGGCCTACCGTTCGGAGAGAGCACGTCCCCAGAACACCTCATAGCGCCACTTTGGTATGTTCGGGGGGCTGATAGCCCATCTGGGCCGAAATACGGTACGCGGTTTCCACCACCTGGGGGGCTATCTCCCGCGTGCGCTTTCGGCTCAGCCGATAACTGGGCCCGGAAACGGTCAACGACGCGATGACACGTCCTTCATAGTTGAAGATGGGCGCGGCCACCGCGTGTAACCCTTCCTCCAGCTCCTCGAAGGCCGTCGCATATCCCTGCATCCGCACCCGGTGCAACTCGAGGCGGAGCTTTTTCACGTCGGTAATGGTATACTTGGTTAACGCGTGAAAAGGCCCCTGTAACAGGGGTTGTTGTTCTTCCCGGGAAAGGAAGGCGAGGATCGCGCGCCCCGCCGCGGTGGCGTATGCGGGCATATGACGCCCTGCCCAGCCGACCCGCTTGACCAGGTGGCCCGGCGGCATGAAGACCTCCAGGTTGACCACATCGCTGCCGTGGAGCACGGCCAGGCTTACGGTCTCTCCCACCTGCAGGGCCAGCTGTTTCATGTAAGGGCGGGCCACCCGCCGCAGGTCGGTGAACTGATACGCGCTGTTGGCCAAACGAATCAATTCCAGCCCCAACCGGTAGAGGCCTGTCTCCGGATCTCGGGCAACCAGCCCTTCCTCCTCCAAGGTGTGCAACAGGCGGGCGACCGTGCTCTTAGGCATGTTCAAACGCCGGCTCAATTCCGCCAGGCCCAGTTCGGGCTCCTCGGGGGAAAAGGCCTTCAGGATGGCAATCGCCCGTTTGACCGCTTGTACCCCCATTGTCCGCTTGGCGCTCATGGGGAGTGGATGGCTCCTGTTCTACGTTGTGGACGGGTGTTCCATAATATAGCACAGCCCGTCCCTTCTGTCAAACAAGCAGAAGGGCCCCGGTGGAGGGCCAGGGCCCTTCACGCCACAACGTGGGCGGGAACCGAGAGGGGGTGGTCTGTCCCTTCCACCGCCCACCACTCGAAGGAGCGGCCTTCGATGTCCTTCTCGAAGAAGAACTTCTCCTCGCCAAAGGCGGGGCGCAGCTGGTCCAACCAGGTGGCCTTGGGGTCGTACTGGGCAAAGAAGGGACGGCCGTTCCAATCCGGGTTACGTCCCTGGAGAAAGTCCAGCACGATCACCTTCTCCCCCCGGATCTCCGCGGTGCCCAACACGCGCACCTTGCCGGGCCAAGCGGACATAGAGGGTCCGCGCACGGTACGGGCCAAACCGGACACCTGGGCGAAAGCTTGTCGGAAGATCTCGTGGGCTTCTACCAGGGGCACCTCGAAGTAGTTCTTAGGCCCTGTATCTCGCTCCACAAACATGTAATAGGGGATCATGCCCAGACGCACGCCCTCCTGCCACATGGTGGCCCACACTTCGGGGGAATCGTTCACGTGCCGGACCAAGGGCGCTTGCATGCGGATCTCGGCCCCGGTCTCGCGCACGCGGCGAATGGCCTCCTGGACAATGGGGGTAGCCATCTCGCGCGGGTGACTGAAGTGAGCCATAATGGCCAGGTGGCGCCCTGCCTTTACAATGGACTCAAACAACCGCAAGACATCATCCGCGTCCTCATCCGTCACGAAGCGCTGAGGCCAATAGGAAAGCACCTTCGTGCCAATGCGAATGGTCTGCACGTGGGCCAGGTCCGGGTGTAACACCGGTTCGATGTACCGGCGCAACGCCCGCGCTTTCATGATCATGGGATCGCCGCCGGTGTACAGCAGGTCGGTCACAAAAGGATGCCGACGCAAATATGCCACCAGGAGATCCACCTCCTTGGCTTCGAACTTCAACTCGTCGATGCCCACAAACTGGGCCCACCGGAAGCAATAAGTGCAGTACGCGTGACAGGTCTGTCCCTGAGCGGGAAAGAAGAGCACCGTCTCCCTGTACTTATGTTGCATCCCCCACAGGCGCTGACCGTCCATCATGGGAACGTTGTGCGTCAGCTGCCCTGCCGGGTGAGGATTCAACTTATAACGGATTTCATTGGCCAGCGCGGTCACCTCCTCGCGACTGCCCCCCCGACGCAACAGGTCCCGCATGGCCTGGAAGTCCTCCGGGGCCAACATCCCACGCTGCGGAAAGGTCAGCTGGAAAATCGGATCGTCAGGGATGTTGGACCAGTCAATCAACTCGCGCACTACGTACACGTTCGTGCGGAAGGGCAACACACGCGCCACCACCTCAATGCCTTCCCGCACCTCCGGGTCCAACCGCTGCCATTCCGGCTGCTTGGCAATGTTGTGAATAGTAATCGCTTGATAGCGCGTCGGATAGGTCCCTGCGAACATCCCCATGGCGTTCCTCCTTACGGTCAGTCTGTTCCACGATGTGGAACCACATACCGCACAATAGCATAACACGAAGCATCACCCTCTGTCAAATCCTTCCATGGAGGACGAGGACGTTTGCCGGTCGCCCCGGGCACGCGAGGGGGGTCTTGGGGCTACTCGTGAGGCCGGATGTCACAGGCGGGTTAGAAAGGGAGGAGTTTGCCCCGTGTGACCGGGGGCACGCAACCACGTGCTCCCCGGTCACCGGTAGTACCCACAAACTGCAGGGTTAGCCGATTTCACCCTCCAGGGGCCAGTGCTCCAGGGCGTCCTTCACCGCTCGACAGAACAGGTCTGCAGTCGCACCGTCCAGCACCCGGTGATCATAACTCAACGCCAGGGTGACCATGGGGACAAACACCAACGCATCACCCGACGGCGATGTTCCCGTGTCCTCACGGGAAAGGACCACCGGTCGCTTCTCTACTGCGCCCACGCCCAAAATGGCCGCTTGGGGATGCACAATAATGGGCGTTTGTAAACGGCTGCCCCCAACCCCATAGTTGGTGAGCGTAATCGTGCCCCCCTTCAGGTCCTCGGGCGTCAACCGCTGTTCACGCGCGCGGGTGACCAGGTCCTGAATGCGTCGGGCGATGCCCTCCAAGGTTAACTCGTGAGCGTCCCGGATTACCGGCACCACCAGCCCACCCAAACCGTGTTCGTCGGGCGGAATGGCCACCGCCAGTCCCACGTGGACTCGACGTGAGATGAGAATACCCTCTTCGGTCCAGGAGCCGTTGGCGGCGGGCACGGCCCGCACACCGGCCACCAGCGCCTTGACAAAGTACGCAGTGAGGGTTAGACGCACCCCCCGTCGGGCAAAAGCGTCCTTATGCCTGCGGTAATGGCCCAACACCGCGCTCATGTCGACATCCCACACGGTGGTGACATGGGGTGCGGTGAACGCGCTGCGCGCGGTGTTCTCCGCGATCAGGCGCCGCATTCGGGTATGCGGTACCAGGATGGTGTCCTCTTCCACACGGGAAGCTTCCACCGTCTCGGGGGCGGGCGATGAGGGCGGCTCCGACTCCTGAACAGCGGGCGGACGCAACGGATAACGTGGTTCGGTGGGCAAGAACGTGAGACCTTTCTGCTGCGCGACGTACGCCAGTACGTCAAACCGGGTGAGCTGGCTTAAAGGACGCCCCTGGGCCACTTCCCGAAGGTTCACGTTGAAGTCAGCGGCCAATCGCCGAACGCTTAGGGAAGCGACGTCCGCGAACTCCTCCGGCAGCGCGGTGGTGTGCTCAGGGGATGACGTCCCGTCCGTGGACGAAGCCTCCTGCGCTGCGAGGTATCGCGCCACGTCGGCCTTGGTCACCTGGCCACCAGGACCGCTGCCAGGCACAGCAGCCAGATCGATGCCGGCCTCCTCAGCCATGCGCCGGGCCACCGGTGTCGCCCGCACCCGTTCCCGTCGGGGCGCCGCCGACGTCACCACCGGGGCACTCTCGTCAGCAGGCGGCACATCCTCCACCTCATCCTCAGGATGTCCTATCCACCCGATCACCTCTCCCGCCTTGACCACCTCCCCATCCCCGCGCAAGATCTTCAACACCGTCCCCGCGGCGGGCGCGGTCACCTCGGTGTCCACCTTGCCGGTAGCCAGCTCGAGGATCACGTCCCCTTCGGCGACGGTATCCCCTTCCTTCACCTGCCACCGAATAATCGTGGCTTCTTCCACCTCTTTGCCCAGGTCGGGCACACGTATTTCGATCGCCATGGACGTCTTTCCTCCTTAAAATTTACGCGTAGGCCACGCGCTCATGCATCATCTCCAGCACGGTGGCCATAATGTGCCGTTTCCAGGGCAAGATTTCCTGTTCCAGGGGCCGGGATACGGGAATGGGCACCGGCGGCATGCCAAGACGACGAGCTGGCGCCTTCAACAAGTGGGGTACTTCCTCATACGCCCGAGCGACGATCTCGGCCCCCACACCACAGTTGGCGTAGGACTCGTGTACGGCCAACAAACGACCGGTACGGGCCACTGAGGCCCAGATGGTCTCGGTGTCCATGGGGTTTACCGTCCGCAAGTCCACCACCTCCACGTCAATACCGTATTTTTCGGCCAGCTCTTCAGCAGCGGCCAGGGCCTCCAGCAAGCAGTAACTGTAGGTGACCAGGGTGAGATCCCGTCCCGGCCGCTTCACCTCGGCCAGCCCAATGGGAACGGTATAATCCACATCGGGAGGTGGCACCTCCCCGGTGGTGAAGTACAACATCTTGTGCTCCAAAAACACCACCGGGTTGTCATCCCGAATGGCAGCCTTCAAGAGCCCCTTGGCATCATAAGGCGTAGCCGGGGCTACCACTCGCAATCCCGGGAAGTGAGCGTACAGGCTGTCTAAGGATTGGCTATGTTGGGAACCGTAGTTTTTGCCCCCTCCCTGTTGCCCACGAATCACCAGAGGCAAGTACACCCGTCCACCGGTCATGTAGGCATATTTCCCTATCTGGTTGAAGATCTGGTCAGCGGCCACCAGGGTAAAGTCCATGTACATGATCTCGACCACCGGACGCATACCCACCGCTGCGGCGCCCAAGGCCATGCCGATGAATGCCTGCTCGCTAATGGGGGTATCCATCACCCGTTGGGGACCGAACTCCTCCAGTAAATTACGGGTTACGCGAAAGAGTCCCCCGTAATACGCCACGTCCTCCCCCATGATAAACACCCGCTCATCCCGTCGCATCTCCTCGCGCAGCGCCTCGTTCAGCGCTTGCAAGTACGTCGTCTTTCGCATCTGGACCATACCACCTCCTTACTTTGCCTGACCGATGTACAACTGGCTATCCCACGTCACGCCCAAACACCCTATGTCTCCTCCCCGGCGTCACAGGTGAAACACATCCGTGTACGCCTCCGCTATGTCCGGCCAGGGGCTTGTCTCCGCGAATTCCACTGCCCGGGCCAGGTCCTGTGCCACTGCCTCTTCAATGCGCGCCAGAGCTTCTTCGGTCACATTCCGATCCAGAAGCTTTTGACGCAGTACCAGGAGAGGATCGGCCTGGCGCTGGTGTTCCCGCTCCTCCGGGGTTCGATACGTTTCCAGGTCGCCTGCCATGTGACCGGCCAGACGATACGTAATGGCCTCAATGAAGGTCGGGCCTTCCCCGGACCGAGCACGTTCCGCGGCCCAGCTGACCGCAGCGTGCACGATCTCCACGTCGTTGCCGTTGATACGAATGGACTCTATGCCGTACACCTTGGGGAACGTGTACAAGTCCTCGATGGCCGACGTACGCCATATGGGGGTCATTTCGGAATACTTGTTGTTCTCCATGTAGAAAATTACGGGCAGCTTCCACTTAGCGGCGATGTTAAAGGTCTCGTGCATCACCCCCTGATAGATGGCACCGTCGCCAAAAAAGGTGAGTGCGATGCGGTCCTCACCGCGCATGCGCGCGGCCAACGCCATCCCGGCCGCGTGGGGTACTTGAGCTGCGACCACTCCGTTGGTGCCCATAAGACCGTGCTCCGGGTCCACCATGTGCATGGAGCCCCCTTTCCCCCGAGCACATCCGCTCGCTTTGCCCAGCACCTCCGCGATCACCTGACCCGGATCCAATCCCCGGGCAATAGCATGGTGATGTCCCCGGTACGTGCAGGTCACGTAATCGTCCGGACGGGTGGCAAAGGCTGCCCCCACCGCGTTGGCTTCCATGCCGATGGCGGTGTGCATAGCCCCCCCAATGCGCCCTTCCGAGGCCGCGTCCAACAGGTACTCTTCGACCCGCCGGATCAACAACATTACGTGATACATCTTCTGCAACACCTCTACCGACAGGGGCGGTACGTCAAACGGCGGCGGCACCTCCACCGGCAGAAGGTCGGGGGCCAGGGAGATCGACCACCCTCTCTTGCGCTCCTGAGACGATGTTATTGTTTTAACCACGCTCATGATCCACCTCACTTTGCTCCTGGATTCACACCACTAACCCGACATAGGTCCCCCACGCTTGAGGGGGAATATTGGCCCCGCCTAACAGGTAGGATACCCCCCTAAGAGGGGGATATCCCCTCCCTTTTTAGACTACGACATAAGTACTACACCTGTACCCCCTATAATCATACCTAAAATCACCCAAAATGTCAGAAATAGGCCTCCTCCTAGAACGGTCCGGTATGCCGATGCCCTTGCATCCGACCGGGCCTTGGTGTCCTTCTCTGGCCTTCACCGAGGTGTGGTGAGAAGGAGTACTTCTTTCCCATACACAGCCCCCTTGAAATCGGGGAGGGCGCATGTTATGATGTAGGAGGAATGCAGGGTGTGTCGGCGTGCTTGAGACACACGAGAGGCCAAGATGACAGGAAGGGCATTCCCTACCTGGCCAACCATGGAAGAGGATGAACGATACCGCCTGGCAGATCGCTTGCGGCAAGGACCTGGCCAAGCCCTGGCCAACGTCCTCGTAGATCTGCGCGTGCTGCTCTCCATGTCCCTCGACAACGAGGAGGCGATACGGGAGGCCCTGCGCACCATCATCGCCGAGGTAGAAGCGGGATACTGGGAGCTCCAGGAGATTGTGGAGGAGGTGTGTCCCCCCTTTATCTTTCGCGAGTTGGGGTTAACCTCCTGGATGCACAGCTTTGCCGAACGGTACAAGGATCGCTACCACCTGCCGGTAGAAGTGCAGGTGTCGGCGGAGGAGATCGCACTGCCTCGCGAGGTAGCGGATGCGTTCTGGCGAGTAGTGGTGGAAGCTCTCCGCAACGTGCGCGAGCATGCCAAAGCCACCCGGGCCGTCCTTCGGCTGTCCCAGGAAGGGGACAACATTGTGCTGGAGGTGGAAGACAACGGCCAAGGCCTGTCTGAAGAAGTACTGCAGCGCACATATCAAGGCGTTCACCCCAAAATGACCTTTGGCCTTTTAATGATGCAGCGCTGGCTGGAAAAGGTAGGAGGGCGCCTGGAAGTGGGGCGCGGCCACGCCGGAGGTACTCTGGTCCGGGCCATTGTGCCGCAAGCAGGACGGGAAGGAGGTGATCCATGAGCCAGGGTGACGGCCTTATTCGGGTGATGATTGTAGAGGATCATCCCCTTTTCAGCACCGGACTGAAACGGGTGCTGGAAATGGAAGACGACATCGAAGTGGTTGCCGAGGCACGTACGGGAAAGGAAGCAGTGGAAAAAGCCGTAACAGTACACCCTGACGTGATCATCATGGACGTGAACCTGCCCGAGATGAACGGGCTGCAAGCCACTCGCGAGATCACCAGCCGGTTGGACAACGTAGGGGTGATTGTCATCACCGCCTACCACGATGATGAACAGCTCTTTCACGCTCTGCGGGCCGGTGCGATGGCGTATTACTCTAAAGACGTCCAACCCAGCGAGCTTATCCCTGCTATCCGGCAGGTGGCCCGTGGGTACTACGTGGTGGGCGATGTCGTCATGAGTCGCCCCCAGGTAGCCTCCTGGCTCCTCAAGCGCTTCGAAGAGATGGCCCTTTTCCCCGACGCGGATGTGGTATTCGCGCCCCTAACACCGCGCGAGATGGAGATCCTCAAGCTTATCACTAAAGGCTACAGTAACAAGGAGATCGCCCGTGAGCTGGGGATCAGTCGCCAAACGGTGAAAAACCACATGAGCGCGATCCTGCGCAAATTAGCCGTCAACGACCGCACCCAAGCAGCGGTGCTGGCCCTTAAGCGGGGGTGGATCTCGCTGGCGGAACTGGAAGAACGTGAAGGTCAGGAGAAAAAGTCCGACACCTGAAGGTGTCCGCCGAACACGGAACACCTATAGAGCGTTCATCATAATAAAGATGGGGCGCAGCATAATGCTGCGCCCCACGGGGGCAAGGGAGAGGGGCAATGGGAGGCGCTTCTCCACGCCTGCACGGGTTTATAATTAAGCAACCGCCCGCCGCAAGGACACATCCGCCGGCCGCGCGGCCAGCCCCACAGTGAGCAGGTAAGCGAGGTACGCGCTCACCTCCAACAAACTGGGATTGCCGTTATAGCCGAACAGGGCTTTCAAGAAACTGCCCACCGTACCATTTTCGTCCAGGACGTTGTTGATGTTCCACACCTGCTCCACAAACACGGGCAAAAGCCCCGCCTCCTGAAACTCGTGAACACCGCTGGCCACCAGACCCGCGGCTACCAGCAAGAGCAAAATCCCGGTAACGTTGAAGAACATGCGTAAGTTCAAACGCACACTGGCACCGAAGAGCAACACCCCCACCAACACAGCAAGCCCCAACCCAAGGGCTGCACCGGTCAGTGTAGTGGCTGCAGACGCCTGGAACATGGCCGCGGTGAGAAAGAGAGCGGTCTCCAGCCCTTCCCGCAGTACGGCGAAGAAGGTCACTCCAAAGAGAGCGACCACTCCCACCTGCACTGCTTCCCGGGTCTCTTGTTCCAGCTTGCGAGCCAGCTCTCGTCCATGCGTCTTCATCCAGAAGATCATCCACGTTAACAGCGCGGCCGCGGCCAGCATGGTGGCCCCCTCAAAGATCTCCTCTGCCCGGCCTTCGAACTTCACCCCCATCACGTAGAGGGCAATCCCGGCCAGCAAGCTCAGAAATGCGGCCACCGCTGTCCCCGCCCATGCGTACCGCTTTAGATGGTGCAATTGCAAACGGGTCAGCACCCCCAGCACAATCCCGAGCACCAACGCCGCTTCCACACCTTCCCGCAACGTGATTAACAGCGCAGCACCCATTGCATCTATCCTCCCGCCATCCGGCCTCGGTAATGTAATTGCGATTCATTCGCAACTTCATGTCGCCCGATTATACGGTGACGCGCGTCACAAAGTCAAGGCCCCAGGTTCCAACCCGGATTTTACAGGGAACGAATCCTGGTTTCACCCTGGATGTAACCCCTGTGTGCCTGGGCCCCTCGATCCCCTGTCGATGAATTTGACAACCCATATGTGCCAAGAGTAGAATGAGAGTTAGCATTTCCCCCCACCTTGGAGCAGAGGATGTCTCCGCAGAAAGGAGGTGAAAACACACCGGAGAGGCCACAGTGGCAGTGGATTTTATTCTTTCTTAAATCTCCATGCACCACATCCTCACAATAATGACCTGTTCGCCACGGAAATTTGGCAATGTTGGCGCAAAATAACGTAAGTTCCTGGTCGAAAGGAGGAGTTTCCCCATGCCGAGCCGATGGTGGCGTCTAACAAGCATTGTGCTCATTATCAGTCTGTTGTTGCCTGTTGCCGCGCTGGCAGCGCCTTCTGATCCGTTCACGGATGATCCCTTTGCAACGGTGCAGACGGGCAACGGCAAGCGCTTCATTGTGCAGCTGGAAGGAGATCCCCTAGCGCGCTACTACCAAAAGATGGGCGCGCCGGTTTCCATGAGCCGAGCGCCTGGCCGGCTCGACGCGATGGCCCCCGAAGCACAAAGGTACATTGACGCGTTACGCCAGAAACAGTGGGAGGTCTTTGAGGCCATCCAGCGGGTGGTGCCGGGCGCGCGCATGGCACAGTACATGGACGAACGAGGCCGCCTGCGCCCCCTGATGTATCAGGTGGTCCTGAACGCATTTGTTATCGAGCTACCCCGCGCCGATCGGGAGACGTTCATCAAGCTTTCCCGTATTCCCGGCATCAAGGCCATTACCCTTGAACGTCAGTTGACGTTAAACATGGAGGTGGTTAATCCCCTTGTCGGCGCCCCTGCGGTCTGGGACCGCGTGGGAGGCGTGGACGCTGCTGGTGAAGGGGTGAAGGTAGCAGTCATCGATACGGGCATCGACCCCGAACATCCGGGCTTGGATCCCACCAACTACCGGTATCCTGTAGGATTCCCGAAGGGAGACACGCGCTTTACAACCCCCAAGGTCATTGTCATGCGGGGCTACTTCCGGCCTGATGATCCCCCTGTGGCCCCCTTCCCGCGACCGGGCCATCCCCACGGCACGGGAGTGGCTACCATCATCGGCACGAACCCGAACACTGTAGCCACGTACGAGGGCATTGATGTACCTCTCAGCGGTGTGGCCCCGAGGGTTTACCTGATGTCTTACCAGATCTTCTACCCCAGTGCCAGCGGTTCCAGCGCCCGTTACGCCTCCGAGCCTGAGGCCATTCGGGCCATCGAGGACATGGTCATGGACGGGGCGGATGTAGTTAACAATTCGTGGGGCTCCACCGTCTTCATCCCCCTCAAGCGTGGCTTTAACCCCGTCATCGACGCGCTGGAATCCGCGTCGGCGGCCGGTGTGACGGTGGTGAAATCGGCTGGCAACTCCGGACCGGGCTCCGCTACGGTGGGAGGCAACGACCAGCCAGTGAGCGGCATCTCGGTGGGAGCCACGATTAACACGCGGGCCTTTGGCAATGAAATGAGCGTGGTAGCACCCGAACCGGTGCCCGAAGAGCTCCAGTCGATCTTAGCTGTACCCGCGGCCTTCGGTGGCTCCCTCGAGGAGGACTTGCCCCCCACGCCCATAATATGGGTAGGCCGTGTGGATGAGGACAACGCGGTTGCCTGTGACCCCATTGAGGACCCTGAGGGAGAACTGGTTGGCAAGGTGGCCCTCATCATCCGTGGCGCCTGTCGCTTCGATCGCAAGGTGACGAACGCCCAGGAAGCCGGTGCCATTGGCGCCATCATCTTTAACAACGTACCGGGGGCACCACCTATCACCATGGGCGGTGAGACAGACGGCATCACCATCTGGGCTTTCATGATCAGCAACCCGCAAGGAGCGGCATTGGCCCAGCTGGAAACGGAAAATCCGGGCCAGGTGCTCATCACCCTCGGTACCACGGTTTCGTACATCACCGATGTCGTCGCACCCGACGTGCTGGCTACCTTCTCCAGCCGCGGTCCGGGCTATCCGCTGGACCGCATAGTGCCGGACGTGGTGGCCCCAGGCCAGAATGTGCTCAGCGGTTATGGCCTTACCAGTGCGCCGGAAGAGGGCCTCTGGGCCCCGTGGCAGGGAACCAGTGCATCGGCACCGGTCGTGGCCGGCGCGGCCGCGTTGCTCAAGCAGGTCTACCCGGACTGGACCCCGGCCATGATCAAGAGCGCGCTCATGACCACCGCTGAACCACGCGTCTGGCTGGACTTCCAACAGACGGTCATGGGCTCGCCCATGGATGTGGGTTCCGGTCGTATACGAATAGACCGGGCCATTAACCCCGGCGCCGTGGTGCAAGTTACCCATCCGGGCAGTGACATACCGCCCAACGTCTCGGCCATGTTCGGCCAAGTTATGCCGGGCGAGACGAAGCGCCTTACCTTGAATTTCCAGAGCGTCATCGGCATCGACGCGACCTGGACCCTGGAGGTGAGGGATCCCTTCACCGTTGGGCTGTCCCTGAGCAGCACGACGGTCGATGTGCCGGCCATGGGCTCCGGCAGTGTCGACCTGATCCTAAACGTGCCGGAAGACATGCCACCGGGAGACTACTGGGGCCACATTGAATTCTCCCACGGCCCGCACTGGGGACACATTCCCTTCTGGGTGCGCGTCGCCGCACCGAAGGGAGAGGCGGAGGTCCTCCTGATCGATGACGACGGTTCTTTCCTCCAGCCAATTTTCTTCGGTGTGGATACCCCGGACTACCGACCTTACTACGAAGCAATGCTTCAAAACCTGGGCGTCAGCTACGACGTCTGGGATGCGGAGCAGATGTGGCTCCAAGGATCCGGTCTGCCTGACCTCGCGACCCTCCAGCAGTACAAGGTCGTTATCTGGTTCACGGGTGATTCCTTCCTGACCTACTTCGGTGTGACGGCCAGCGCCGCGGACCGTGCCCGCCTGCTGGACTACCTGCACAACACACCGGGTAGCCGATTGCTCGTCACCGGCCAGGATTGGTCCGGCTACTTTGACAACTTCCTGAACGGCGCGGACAGCGGGTGCGTACTCTGCAGTCTGGGCGTTGGCCGGTGGCAGGAGGACGCGTACAGTCCGGCTGAACTCTTTGCATCGCCCTTCCCTGCAGCGTCGGGTGAAGGTCCCTTCCAGGACATGATCATCGACCTGGGTGCCCCGATGACGGCCACCCTCACCTCGGGCGCGGGCAACCAGGCTTATGTGGACGGTCTGTTCCCTGATGGGCCCTTCGACCCGACATGGACCGGCTTTGCCGCCTTCCGAGCACTGATGCCACCTACAGAAGGGTCCGCCTCGGCCGTGCCCTTCATCGCTACCGGCCGTAGCGGTGAACCGCGACTGGAATGGCTGTTACTGGGTGACCCAGAAGGTACCACTACTTCCAGCGGCCGAGCCCTCTTCTTCGCCTTCGGTCTCGAAGGCATCAACAACGAATACGCGGCCGAAATGGGCTTCGCGACCCGTGAAGACGTCCTGAACCGTGCCCTCGAATGGCTCGAAGAGGAGGTGACCCTCAACGTCACCGGCACGGTAGAGGTGACATTGCCTGAACCGGTAGTGTTGACTGCTACTCTCGAGAGCAGCCTGCCCTACACGCAACCTATCACTTATCGTTGGTGGTGGGGGGACGGCACGGGTATCGTCAGCAGTGGCACCAACCCCACGGGCGTCCACCTCTACGAAGAACCCGGAACGTACACGGTGTTCGTGGAGGGAACAAGCCCGTTGGGTCACAGCGCCATTGCTAGCATCACCGTGACCGTGAACCCTGACCCGGTGACGCCGGTCACCTGGATTACGGAGACGGTGACTCTTGAGCCGGTGGCGGATACCTACATCGATGCGTGGGCCGTGCCCTGGATGATGCCCACCGTCGGCGACGACGTGAACATCCGGGTCCGGGCCAAGGACATCCGCACCGGCCTGTTGGCCTTTGACCTGAGCACACTCCCCACGGACGCCGAAATCCTGTCCGCGAACCTCCAGCTGTATGCCACGGTCGTGCGAGGTGTCGCCAACATCGGTGCGTACAACGTGCTGCGACCGTGGTCGGAGATGAATGCCAGCTGGTGGGAGGCGGACACCGGCGTTAAGTGGGAAGTGCCAGGTGCTAACGGCCCTACGGACCGCTCCGCAATGCCCACCGATGTTCAAACTGTGTCCGGTACCGGCTGGGTATCCTTCGACGTCACTTCGGCCGCCCAAGCGTGGCTCGATGGCATGGGATATGGCATCGCCCTGCGGGGTGATGACGTGCTCACCCCCTTCGGCGGTGAAGTACACTTCATCGCCCGTGAGTTCCCCACCTTGCGGCCGAAACTTGAGATCACCTACCGGTACCCCTCTACAGGACCATCTACAGGACCATAATTACCAGTCCTGATGGTAAACATACCCAGGGCCCAGGGGATTCTCCCCTGGGCCCTGGCTTTATCTTCTCAGCCTCACCTTACCGGTAACGCTCTATGAGCTCAACATGCTGTTCCTCTCCTCCGCACTCCCATGCGGGCCATCATCTTATCCGGTGGATTGATCCGCTTAAGGGGTTCTATTTACTGTTCCTCAGTTACACAGAGGAACAGCCGGCTCTTATCCCCTCGGTAGATATAGCGAACCTCTCCGGCAACTAACACCACTTCATAGCCAGGTGTCTGTACCTGAGCGTAGGCCTGTCCCGGCTGAGGACACCCCGCACTGGCATCCGGCCACATGACTTCCTCGGCCTTCACCACCTCTATAGCGGACGTTTCGATGCCCAGACGTTGCGCCAGATCGGCCACAGCAGCGGTCCGGGCTTCTTCCAGCGAGAGGGGAGAAGCCCGGGATGCGACTTCCGCCTGTCGGCATATCCACAATGCGCCTTGGCTGCTGACCACGTAAATAGGGGTATCCTGATACTGGTACACCAAGGCTTCCCCTTCTCCAAATGTGGGAAGATCTCCCAACAGTTGATCCAGGCACACCAACTCAGCAGGGTTCACCTGTTGGGCCAGATCCGTCCACGGCACCGCCTCGGGGGATACCCCTAAGGAGTTGGCGAGCGCTTGTTGCACTTGGGCCGCGATTTCGCGGGGACGCCACACTGTGGGTTGGGCTTCCGGGGGTCGCGGTACGGCCAGAGTTTCCGTGGGCACCGGTGAAATGGGGGTATTACCGCTCATCACCTGAGGCACAACTTGGGATCTCGGTGAGGGTGTCATCTCCGGTGTGGCTACCACTCGGGTTACTGTCGGTAGCATCTGGGGTTCACCACACGCGGTCAATACCAAAACCAAAATCCCCAGAAATCCTCCCAACAACCCATTCATCCGATGTATCATGACTGGCACCCTCCTCTTCGGTTTGGCCCGATAGTACAGGCTCATGGTTAGCACGTATTACCCAACGGTGAGGTGACGTACAAAGGGAGCCACGCGTGCCTGTAATGTCTCAAATTGGGGCCATGTCAACCCCTGTTCACCCAAGTGCACATCCTTATGTAAGCCATGGAAATCACTTCCTCCCGTTTTCACCATACCAAGGTGGTCTGCCAATCGCGCAAAGCGTTCACACCATTGTTGATTCTCCGCCTCCGAGCATCCCGCACACACCCGCGTTTTGTGATAGGGATACCACACTTCTAACCCCAACACTCCCAGGCGACGGGCGCGAGCGATCATTGCCGGCAGATCGCGCACGGCCGTATACAGGCCTGGATGGGCCAGTACGGGTATGCCGCCTGCCCGCCGAATCACATTTACCGCTTCCTCCAACCGGAGGGCAAAGGGTCGGGGCACGTACGCGGGGCTATCCGGGCGTAACAAACGGGCAAACACCGCGTCGGTATCGGGAAACTCCTCAGGATGATGACGTACCAGAACCCGGGCAATGTGAGGACGTCCGGGCACCCCACGTGCCAAGGCCAACACTTCGTCCCAAGTGATTCGGTACCCCAGCTCGCGCAGCCGCTCCACCTGAGCCCGTTTTTGCGCAACGCGACCGGCTTGTACCCGCTGTAACACCTCCAGGAGCTCTGGATCACGGTGGTTAATCCAATACCCTAACAGGTCCAGATCGTGAAAATCTCGCTCCGGCTCGTGTCGCAGACTCAGCTCCACGGCGGGAATCACGTGAACGTTATACGCTGCTCCGGCAGCCAGTGCCTCGTCTACACCGTCAACCGCATCGTGGTCTGTAATTGCCAGTACTTGCACTCCCACCCGCGCCGCCCAGGCAACGACATCCGACGGTGTCATGGAGCCATCCGAACACGTTGTGTGCACCTGTAGGTCCACGGGGAAACGAGCAGGAGGGGAGGTACCGGTAGCCTCAGTTGCCTTCATCGGTCATTTCCTCCGGGAAAGGGTGATGCCGCGAGAGGAGCATAAAACGACCTGTGCCCATGGTTAGACACGCCACTCCGCACCATTATATCGCTATCCGGACAAAATGGGAACGCGAGACGACCATAGCGCGTCCCCTCCCGGGGAGGTTCCGGCTTGCCGACATCCTAAGTCCTGACTACAATAAGGGTCACCCTGCTCCTACGACAGTAGCCAGGGCAGATGGGAAGGACCCCCTACGCTCACCCTCACACGTTGCCCGCAAACAGGAAATTCGCGGGCAACGAGCAGTGCGGTCATCTAACCTTCAACCAGGAGGAGTAGCAGGCCATGGAGCGCACCAAGTTCTTGTTGGATGAGCGAGACTTACCCCGAGCGTGGTACAACATCAATGCGGACTTGCCTGCAGCCGGCATCCAACTCCCCCCTGTGTTACACCCGGGCACAGGCAAGCCCATAGGGCCGGATGACCTGGCCCCCCTGTTCCCGATGGCTCTCATCGGCCAGGAGGTCAGCACCGAACGTTGGATCGAGATTCCCGAGCCGGTCTTGGCCGTGTACCGAATGTGGCGACCCACCCCCTTAATTCGCGCCCGGCGATGGGAAAAGGCCCTGGAC
Organism: Anaerolineae bacterium; assembly: GCA_015490995.1. Classification (GTDB taxonomy): domain Bacteria; phylum Chloroflexota; class Anaerolineae; order JAADDB01; family JAADDB01; genus S141-23. The sequence goes on from WFWT01000146.1 coordinate 44,906, forward strand.
ACACCAGCGCACATCTACTTCAAGTACGAAGGGGTAAGCCCATCCGGGAGCCACAAACCCAACACTGCAGTCGCTCAGGCGTTTTACAACGCCCAAGAAGGGGTTCGTCGTCTCACCACAGAGACGGGAGCAGGCCAATGGGGCAGCGCCCTGGCCTTTGCTGCCCGTCAGTTCAACCTGGAACTCAAGGTGTACATGGTGAAGGTCAGCTACCACCAGAAGCCTTATCGTCGGGTGCTGATGGAAACTTACGGTGCCGAAGTAGTGCCCAGCCCCAGCCCGGATACCAATGCCGGCCGCAGCATCCTGGCCAAAGACCCGGAAAACCCGGGCAGCTTGGGTATTGCCATTTCCGAGGCCGTAGAGGACGCTGCCATCCATGATGACACGAAGTATTCCCTGGGCTCCGTGTTAAACCACGTCCTCATGCACCAGACCATCATCGGCCTGGAAGCCCAGAAGCAGTTTGAACTGGCAGGTGAGGCACCCGATATCCTGATCGGAGCTATTGGTGGCGGGAGTAACTTCGCCGGTTTTACCTTCCCCTTCTTGCGGGACAAGATCACGCAAGGGAAGGCGTATCGGGTGATTGCTGTGGAACCTACGGCTGCTCCTAGCCTTACCAAGGGGCTATACACGTACGACTTCGGTGATACCGCCCAAATGACCCCCCTTATAAAGATGTACACCCTGGGTCACACGTTTATGCCCCCCCCTATTCATGCTGGAGGCCTGCGCTATCATGGAATGGCCGCCCAGGTGTGTGCCCTGTACGATAAAGGGCTCATCGAAGCTCGCGCGGTGCCCCAGACGGCTGTTTTTGAAGCGGCTGTTCACTTCGCCCGCCATGAGGGAATTGTACCCGCGCCGGAAAGCGCGCACGCGGTTCGGGTGGCCATGGAAGAAGCCCTTAAAGCGCGCGAGCGTGGGGAGAAGGTAGTCATTGCCTTTAACCTCTCAGGGCATGGACACTTTGACCTGGCCGCTTATGACGCTTATTTGGCCGGACAGCTGGAGGATTACGATTATCCGGAGGAGCAGGTCCGAGAAGCGCTAAAACACTTACCCCAAATCCGCACGTAATGCTACAACCATCGCTTGCTTTAGCCAGCAGTACAGGATACTCACAACGGCGCCCAAAAACCGGGGCGGCTCCATAGGGGGCCGCCCCTATTCATCGGAACTTCCGGTCGTGCTTTCCGCTTGTTTCTCCTGGCTCTTCCCTTTGCCGTTATCCCGGCGACTATCGGTGATATACCACCCTGACCCCTTAAAGTGAATTGCCGGTGGCTTCAGTAGACGAACGACCTCCTCATGCCCTTCAGGACAGCGCGGCATGCTGGTGTCGGAAAAGGACTGCAACCGCTCGAACTCAGCCCCACACACCTGACAGCGATACGCGTAAATCGGCATCGTTCTCACCTCCGTTCCCCTTCGGGTTTTATCACATCAGCCTACCAGAACATCAGTAATGGGTTGCAACAGCCCCGTGGCATCGTTCTGGCCAGATGAAAACGGCGTGAGAAGAACAGCGTATTATCGCCGGTCCTCACACGCCGCTTTTACACACCGGTTATGCGCCATCACCACGGCCCCACCCGGGGCCCACATCGCGCCACCATCTACCTCAGTCAGGCTTATCAAGATGCCTTCCCCCAGAAACGGGAAAGGTGTTGATCGGCTACCCAAGCGTTCGCCTCAAAGAAAGCATACGCCCGTCGCAAGGGGGAAGGGGGCAGCTCGGACATCGGTTTGATTCCTGCCCGGTATATGACCTGCTCGATTTCTTCCAGTCGATCCCAGATTTCTGCAGGGGAACGGGGAGCCGGAATGTCCGCGTACGTGTGGCTGGGAAAGATATGCCGCAAAGGGAAGGTCACCGCTTCCCTGGGCAACTCGGGTGTAATGGCCAGCGCGATGGTCGCCATTGCAAATGCCACCAGCTGACGCCCCACCCGTTCCACCTGCTCCGGCAAGGCAAGGTCAATGCCCACCTCCTGGAGCCATGTCCAGTCCGTGAGCAGCTTGTTTAATAAATAGGACCACTCCCGAATATCCCGTGAGGCCTCGGTGCGCATGGTCAGGGTAAACCCTTCCCGCGCCTCGGCCAGATACTGTAATGCGTCCTGCAACGAGGGCAACGACCGACGCCGTATATGATACACCAGTTCCTGAAGAATCGCCTCCGAAAGCGCCTCACGGGTGGCGGTGGCCACGTTCCGTACGGCCACGAAGTGCATCAACACTTCACCGGTATCCCACGCACGTCCCATACACCCCTCACATCCGTTCCTCGTCTGTCCCCTAGCATGCCTATGCTCTATCTTAATGACAGAGTATATCCACATCGCCGGAAATTGCCAAAGCGCTCCTCAGGGCTTTAAGCCACAACCGAGGGGGGGCGTCCACACGTGAAGCAAGCGGGGGGCAAGCGAGTTATCCGCGGCCCAGCAACTTACTGAACCACTGCCACACACCCGAAGAGGTGTCCGGCAAGGTGATGGGGACCTCCTCACCCAACAGGCGTCGGGCCACATCCTGAAAGGCTTTGGCCGCACGAGAAGCCCCATCGAGGGTTACAGGGGTTCCCCGATTGCTGGAGACCAGAATCGCATCGTCCTCGGGAATGACGCCGATCAGGCGGAGCGCCAGAATGTCCAGGACATCCTCCACGCTCAGCATCTCACCGCGATGTACCATTTGCAGGTCCACTCGGTTAATGAGCAACCACACGTCGTTCTTTCCTTCAGCCTCCACCAGGCCGATCACCCTATCGGCATCCCGCACTGCAGCGACTTCGGGTGTTGTGACCACGATCACCGTATCCGCGGGGACCACCGCGTTGCGGAAGCCCTGCTCAATGCCTGCGGGGGAATCGATAAGGATAAAGTCAAACGCCTCGCGTAACTGCCGACACAGAGCGTTCATTTGCGCCGGGTTCACAGCTGTCTTATCGCGCGTCTGTGCCGCGGGCAACAAGTACAAACCCTCCACGCGTTTATCCTTCACGAGGGCTTGCCGTAACCCACAGGCACCTTCCACCACGTCCACCAGGTCATACACGACCCGGTTTTCCAGGCCCATGATCACGTCCAGGTTACGCAAACCGATATCCGCGTCCACCACCACAGTGCGACGTCCTAGACGAGCGAGTGCAATACCCAGGTTGGCGGTGGTAGTTGTTTTGCCCACCCCACCTTTTCCTGAGGTGACGGTGACAACTTGCCCTGTCATGGGCGTCTCCTCCCTCTGTCAAAAGGGTAGGCCCCGGACGTGTGGCTCACGTCCGACGGGTCATGCACGGCCGTTCACTCCCTGTACAACCCGTTTTTCACCCGATGTCGGTACCACCGACGCCAGGGTTCCACGACAATGTGCCCCTCCTCCACCCGAGCTATTTCGGGTGCATCCGGGAGGGCAGATGTATCTCCCTGGGCCACAATGGGACCAATGCGTACCTGTGTGGGAGCGAATACCAGCGCGGCGATAAACACTTCGGTGCGATCGGGCACTCCCGCGTGGACAACCCCTTGTAAGCGCCCCCACACGATCAGGAAACCACCACAAATGACTTCCGCGCCCGGATGTACGTCGCCGATAACGACAAGGGAGCCTGCCTCCTCTACACGTTGGCCGGACCGCACAGGGCCAAACACTATTGTAGCCGGTTCAGCGCCGAGCGTCGAAGGCAACATGTCGCCAGATGGCTGCACAGGGGGGCCAAGACCGGTCTCCAGGCCTAGAGCTGCCGCGTGGCGTTGGGTGGCCTCTGAGGAGGTCCATATAGCCCAAAGGGTGACCCCGTAACGGTGTAACAATTGCCCCAGCGCGTCCAGTGCCTCAGGGGCGAGGTGCCGTTCCCCCACGTATACGGCCACCCGTCCCCCACGGAAGAAGTCCGGTTTACGGCCTAGATGATCTTCCAGCTCGGCCAAGAGGTCATCCCATGGGCCCTCGCCGAGGGTGATGGTCAGGCCGTCCTTTGTACCCCGAATGCGCACCTGCGATGACACGACCGTCAAGTCAGTCCCCCCCTTCCGGGCTGGCCTGCTGGATAGGTGTGGCGTCCACACCGAAATAGGCGGCCAGTACTTCCCGCGCAATGGGCACAGCGGTAGCCGAGCCCTCTCCACCACCAAAGACAAAGACGACAATGGCCACTTCTGGATCTTCGTAAGGGGCGTACGCAGTAAACCACGCGTGGGTCGGCAGGTTCCCTTGCTCATTCCGGTCGATACGCCCATCGCCGTCCAGATCAGCGGCGAACTCCGCCGTGCCTGTCTTACCCGCTACTGTAATCCCCGGCAACGCGGCCCGCCGTGCGGTCCCGCGCGGACCGTACACGGCGAGGTACATCCCACGGCGGACAATCTCCAAGTTCGCGTCGCTTACCGGCAAGCGGCGAATTACCTCTGGCTCAAAGGAACGCACCACACGGCCTTCCGCGTCTACTATTTGATAGACGATCTGGGGGCGGTAAAGGATACCACCGTTGGCCACCGCGGCTGTAGCATTCACCACCTGTAAGGGCGTTGACAGCACAAAGCCCTGCCCAATGGCCATGTTGTACGTGTCACCGGTAGTCCAGGACTCCGCGTACGTCAGGCGCTTCCAACGGGAGGTAGGAATTAACCCCCGATGTTCCCCGGGCAAATCAATCCCCGAAAGTTCGCCGTACCCGAATTGACGGGCATAATAGGCGAGCGTGTCATTGCCCAGGCCGGGAAAGTCCTGGTAACCACCTCCTACGATGTAGAAGAAGATGTCGCACGAGACTTCCAATGCCTGTTCAACGTTGATCAGGCCGTGTTTTCCCCCGTACTTGGCAATCCAGCACACAAACCGTTGGGCCTGGGTGGGATCGTCTGGAAAATACTTGTTGGGCAACCACAGTTCGCCTTCGGCCAGGATACGGGTACGGGGTGTGATGACCCCTTCTTCCAGGGCTGCGGCCGCGACAACCAACTTAAACGTGGACCCTGGTGGATAAATGCCGCTGATGGCCTGGTTCAAAAGCGGTCGCCAAGGATCAGAGAGAAGCGCTTGATAGCGCTCAGGGTCAATGCCCGCGGCAAACCAGTTGTTGTCAAAGGTAGGCAGGCTGACCATGCTAAGGATGGCCCCCGTGCGCACATCTTCCAGGATAACCGCGCCTGCCGGAGCACCCGCCTCTTCCAGGTGACGCCGCAGGATAGCCTCAACTTGCCGTTGCAGCTCCAGGTCGATGGTTAACACCAGGCTGTATCCCGGTTGAGGGGGCCTTTCGCTGAGGGTGCGTATCATTCGCCCCTGCACATCGACGACGATTTCCCGTTCGCCGTCCATTCCACGCAACACATCCTCGTAGGTAGCCTCGAGTCCCGCCAGGCCGATCCACTGATCCGGCCGGTAGCCACGAGCTTCGTAAGTCTGCCACTGGTTAGCCGGGATAGGTCCCATGTAACCCACAATGTGAGCGAGCAACGGCCCGTTGAGATACTCCCGCACAGGCACGGCCCGCACGCGCACCCCGGGCAGGCTGGGACGTTGTTCTTCCAGGTAGAGCGCAAGCCAGCGAGGCACCTTACGGGCGATAACAACAGGCCGATAAGCCGCACCTAATCGTTCATCCTCTACCTCTTCCCAAATCGCTTGAGCATTGGAAAACAGCAAGGTCATCGTCTCACCGTAGACCGTTGTGGTCAACGACTCCGTAGCGACCACAGGGCCGGCGACCGGCATGGGAGGGGTTTGAAGCATCTGCAACGTCTCTTCCAAGATCGCCAGAGCCTCTCCTTTGTCTTCGGGGAGGAACTGTGGAATCACTTCCACTTGAAACATGGGACGATTGCGCACGAGGACCCGGTACTGCCGGTCATACATGATTCCGCGCGGGGCAGGCCAGGGCATAATGCGGATAGCGTTTTCTCGCGCCTGAACATAATAGCGGGCGGGGTTGCCCAGCTGGAGGCGCGCTAATTGCCCCACCACCGCCACAAAAGCCAACACCATACCCAATATCAAGAGGTACAATCGCTCACCGGCCTGAGGACGTTCTTCGTACATTGTCGCGTCAACGCCGAACACGCCATAAGCGTTCGTCAGGGACCCGTGGGTGGATGTAATTCAGGATAACCAGCGTCAGCCAAGTCACTCCCCCTGTGTAGGCCGCACCCAACAACGTACCTTCTTGAAGCCACATGGTCCAAGGCGCTACATATCCCCACAATCGCGCCACAGGTATCTGAAGTATACCATACATTAGAGCGCCCAGCCCGCCTGCGAGGAAGGGGACAAGAAAACGACTACTGAGAACGGTGCGGTGTGCCCAGCCTGCCGCATAGCCTACCAACATAAGGGGCAATGTCAGAATGCCGACCGGATGGGCAGCAAGCATGTCCAACAAGAGGCCTGTCAAAGCAGCCCAAGCCAGACCGGCCCAGGAGCCAAAGTGGAGGGCTAAGGCTATCGTCCAGGCAGCCGCGAGGGATGGCTGAGCATATCTCACTTGCAACCAGGGCATAAGGGCCATATCGGCCACTGCTGCTGCCCAGGCCGCCAACAGGAATAAAAGGACCGCGGCACGCCACCAGGAAGATCGCCGCATTAAGGTGCCTCCGTGGACGAGGCCTCGTCCAGAATCTCCTTGACCTCCGGATTGAGGGTGAAATCGACCAAAATGAGCACCTGTTCCAGCTGCTGGAAGTTGACGGTGGGCCGGATTTCAGCCCGTTGAAACATGTCATAATCATGCCGTTCCACTGCCACAACCTGACCGATCAACAGCTTGGGGGGAAACACCCCCCCCAAACCACTGGTGAGGATCAGGTCCCCAACCGCGACCTCGGCGTCTAGAGGCAAGTATTCCATGATGAGGATAGGTCCTCCCTGGCCACGCACGATACCGGTCTGCCGGGAGGCCTGGACAATGGCATTGACGGCGCTTTCGGGTGCGGTAATGGGCAACACCACCGATGTCGTCCGGTACACCTGCACCACACGGCCCACAAGCCCCACATCACTGACCACCGGCATCCCCGGACGAATGCCTTGTGCCTCACCGATGTTCAGGATCAGTCGGTCAATGGGCAACGCGGGGTCACGGCCTATAACTTGGCCGACCACGCTCGCGCCCCGCACATCGTAATAAGGGTGCTCTTCAGCAAAGCGCAACAGCGCCCGCAATCGCTGGTTTTCCATTTCGATCTCGGTGAAACGTATCTGCTCGGCCCGCAAGCGCTCCAACTCCTCGCGCAACCGAGTGTTCTCCGCCTGAAGCTGGGCCACATCGGGGGGCAGGTCGAAGCGTTCCCGGAGGGCTATACCCTGCCGACTCACCCAGGTCACGGAGGGCATGGTTATCTGCCGCGTCATCTCTGCCAAGGAGCGAATGCGTCCGGTCACCACTGCGGCCACCAGCAAGCCGGCCAGGACCAACGTAAAACCGGTAACCGTAATGCGGACATGCAGGCGCATCATCTCATCCTGGGGGAATTGTGCACGCTCAATGGACGGTGCTGCCGCGCTCGGTACCCACCAGCACCTTGTTCAACCGCTCGAAATCCTCCAGAATCAGGCCAGCCCCACGGGCCACACAGGTGAGCGGCTCCTCGGCCACATAACAGCGCATGCGTGTTTCCGCGGAGAGGCGTTCCGCCAACCCTGCCAACAACGCCCCACCTCCTGCCAGAGCGATCCCATGTTCCATCAGGTCGGCGATAAGCTCGGGGGGCGTCTCATCTAAAGCTTCCTGAACTGTCTCCACAATAGTGTTCACCGACGTGCTTAACGCCTCCCGGATCTCTACAGAGCTCACCTCCACCGATTCCGGCAGACCGGTCACGAGATTGCGGCCTCGCAACACAAAGGTCTTCTCTTCCGGCAACGGGTAAGCGGACCCGATCTCGATCTTACACCGTTCCGCCATCCGTTCGCCGATAAGCAGGTTATACTTGGTCCGCACATAGTTGATAATATCTTGGTCCATCTCATCTCCTGCAATGCGAATGGACCGGGCCACCACGATGCCGCCCAAGGAAATAACGGCTACCTCGGTGGTGCCTCCGCCGATGTCCACAACCATAGATCCCAAGGACTCGGCGACCGGCAACCCCGCGCCGATAGCCGCGGCCATGGGCTCCTCAATCAGGTAGGCCTCCCGGGCACCGGCGCTCAGACACGCCTCATATACCGCCCGTTTCTCCACCTCGGTCACCCCACTGGGAATACCTACCACCACCCGCGGCCGAGGGATGCGGAACGCCATTCGCTCGTGGGCCTTGTAGATGAAGTAATGCAGCATCTGTTCAGTGGTATCAAAATCAGAGATAACCCCATCGCGTAAGGGGCGAATGGCCACAATATGGGCCGGAGTCCGACCTACCATTTCCTTGGCTTCTGAGCCAATAGCCACAATCCGGTTGTTCTTCTTCACATCCACCGCGACCACAGAGGGTTCACTGATGACGATCCCCTTCCCCCGAACGTATACAAGCGTGTTCGCGGTGCCTAGGTCGATGCCGATGTCCAGCGAAAACAGGCCGAGAAACCAGTTCAACGGGTTGACCACGGACTTTCTCTCCTTGTCTCAGGCTTAACAGGCTGGTGAACAGGGGGAAACGTGCCCCGGGGGAATATCCCCCCATTCCCGGCCTCGAATTATAGCACCCTGATCCGGTTGAGCAAACGGGGAAGCATCGACGGGGTAACCGTCTCCCTACCCGCTATTCCCCTCCGGTTCAAGGAGCCTCTCCCTGAGGGCGCTCCTCCACGTCATACCGGACCCGGAACACCTTCAGTGGCGTACCAGGCACCGAGCCCTCCAACACAAACCGGGGGTCCTGCTCTTCACCCTCGTATAAGCTCTGAAACCGGTCACGGCGGGCGGGGAGCAACAGATGGGTGACCCCATACCGCCGAGCAACCTGGTATATGGTATCCCGATCTTCGGTGGGGATCTGTACCGTACGGAAACCGGTGGCTACATGCGTTTCCCACGGGGCAATGGTCATGAGGACCACTTCGTCCCGGGCGTATCCGGCGGCCTCCAGCAAGGGGACCAGCTGGGCCAATGCCTCACCTGCCCGGCCATTAGAAAGGATGGTAAATCGGGCCGCGGTGTAACTGTGATACGCGGTCAACACCACGGCCACCGCTACAAACACCCATGCCGCCCAGCGCGGGTGCACATGACGGTATATTGTCTCTGCAATAAACACCATTAAAAAGGGAATGACCACCATAGAACTGCGCAGAAAGCCCCCTTGAATGCCGGGAAAGGTAAATACCACGCTGTAAACGCCATATAACAGCGCCAGGAAACCCATGGCCCACAGGTAAACATCCCACGTACACAGGCTATGGTGTATCGCCGAACGCCGCCGATACAGCCAGCAGCCCACCCAACCAACAACTATCCACGCCCAGAAGAGGGAAGGCAGGTGGTTGTACAGGGTACGCGCGTTAAAGGCCAAGGCATAAGCCTTCGAACGCACAATGTTACTCACCCCCCAGGACCAATAGTATTCCCAATTGATCTGGCGACCGTAAGCGTACATGTCGCCATAGTCCCGGAAAAAGATGGTAGTCATCGCGCTGCCGGCCATCGGCTGTCCGGTGTAGTAGGTGTTCAGTGTCCATAAAGGCACCATGCCCACCACGTAAATCCCCCAAACAAGGGCCAGGCGACGCCATCGACCCTGATGTCCACTCCACCATGCAGCCAGAGATAGGGGTAACAGCAACAACACACCGTCCTGGCGAGTCATGCTGGCCAGGGCCGCCATGAGAGCAGCCCCTACCAAGTAACGCGGAGCTTCACGCGTAGCCCGCACCCCCTCGGCCATCAGAAAAAGAGCCCAGCCGGCGAAAAACGCGTAGAACACCGGCGTGTCAGTGATCAAGGAATACGTGAACAACGAGGAGTTAAACACCGTCAACAACATAGCGGTAAGAGCCACGGCCAACGCGCGCGTACGGCGCCAGGCCACCACGTAGGCCAGCACCCCTAGAGCCACGCCGAACACCATGGAGGCTACCACGGCCGCCGATAGCGAGGGACCCAACACCACCATAAACGCGCTCATTATCACGGACGTGAGCGGAAGCCAATAATCATTGCTGTAATGTGTCAAACTGGCTGGCTGATTCCAAAAATGCCAAATGTAGTCGATCACAAAGCCGCGGCCGGAGACTAGGTTGAGTGCCACAGTGTAGTAAAACGCGTAATCCCCCCATCCCGGATAGGTCACCAGCCGCCACACCGGGAGACGTACACCTATCGCGAGTATGAACACTGCCACAGGCACCCACACCGAGATGTCCATAAGGCGCCGCCTGCCTCGTCGGCTCATGACACGCGTCCCTCTCCCCGGATCGATATCGCCTGCGTGTGGACGACATCAAGAGAGTATAGTGTGCTTCTATCCACCCGCCAAGCCAGAAAATTATCTCCTCGGCCGCCGGTTCCACAACGCACATCCAGCAGCACAATTTTGATCCTTTCGGGCAATAGATCCCGGACTTCGAATCGCGTACAGTGATAACAACACACAACATCACGGACCTGGTGAGGGCACGGGCATAGCCCCTGGGTCTGTATCGGGAGGAGGGCTTATGGGTGTACGGCGTCGATTAGCCAGCGTGTTGACATTGAGCGGTGTGCTGATCCTGGCCATGGGGGGTGTCGCGTGGGCCCAAGGTCCTGATCCCAACGGCGCTGCCACTCTTGCCGCCGACCCCACCATGGCAGTGAACTTCACCTGGACACTTGTAGCTGCTTTTCTGGTGTTCTTCATGCAGGCGGGCTTTGCACTGGTGGAAGCGGGATTTACCCGCGCTAAAAACACCGTGAACATTCTTACTAAGAACATGATGGACTTCGCCATTGCCGCCCTGGCCTTCTGGGCCTTTGGGTTCGCCCTCATGTTCGGTGGATCAGAAGCCGCACCCGGACTGGACATAGGAAATGCCTTTGTAGGCCTATCAGGGTTTTTCTTGAGCGGTCCTGCTTATGATGTCCAGACTTCTATGCTGTGGCTGTTCCAGATGGTCTTCGCCGCCACTGCCGCAACTATCGTCTCCGGGGCAATGGCCGAACGCACCCGGGTAACCACTTATCTGGCATACACTTTCTTTATCTCCGCCATCATTTACCCCATCTTTGGTCACTGGATGTGGGGCGGTGGGTGGCTGGCTGCCATTGGTGCGGTGGACTTCGCGGGGTCTGGGGTGGTGCACGCGGTTGGTGGGTTGCTGGCCCTGGTAGGGGCATGGATGGTGGGGCCTCGACTGGGCAAGTTTAACCCCGACGGCACCCCCAACCCTATCCCGGCCCACAACTTGACCTACGTGGTCATTGGCACGTTCATTCTCATCTTTGGCTGGTTCGGGTTTAACGCCGGTTCCACCTTGGCAGCCACGGAACTGCGCATTTCGATCATCGCTACGAACACCATTTTAGCCGCGGCTGCCGGAGCCGTGAGCGCGTTCTACTACACCCTCGCCCGCACCGGCCGCGCGGACGTGACTCAGGCTGCCAACGGCGCCCTGGCAGGACTCGTCAGCATCACAGCACCTTGTGCCTACGTGGCTCCCTGGGCTGCCGTCGTCATCGGCGCGCTGGGTGGGTTGCTTCTCATTGCCAGCGTCCACTTCGTCGAACGCCGCCTGAAAGTGGACGATCCGGTGGGCGCCGTCTCGGTCCACGGTGCATGTGGCCTGTGGGGTCTGCTGGCCGTGGGCATCTTCGCCGACGGCACCTACGGCGTCAGCGGTCTGATTGCGGGCAACGTCTCCCAACTGGGCGCCCAGGTGGTGGCCATTATCGCCGTGGTCGTCTGGTCCCTGGCCACCGGCTGGATCCTCTTCTCCTTCCTTAAGGCTACCATGGGCTTGCGCGTACCCGAAACGGACGAAAAAGCGGGGCTGGACATTACCGAGCACGGCATGCGCTGCTACGTAATGGAAGAGGAACACGCGGCCGCGACCGCGTAACTCCCTGCTTCAGAGGTGTATCCGAACTATCACGTTGAGGAGGTGACCCGTGGGTACGGAAGCAATCCTGGCGTTAGGTGCATTTGTGACCTTTACCCTGATGTGGGCTGTGCTCCCCTCCTTTCTCCACAAGGGCGGACGCCACACCGATTCGCCGCCGGGGGAATCGCGATGATGTCCGCCACATGATGGTCCTCTTCCTAACGGGCGGGTGAGGCACGCTTGTCCCATGTACCTCACCCGCCCGGATTCTTTGGTATCCTCAGATCAAGAACCATCGCCTCCCTGTTGCTTGCCGTCTCCTACGCTGACTTCAGAGCATCCGTCAATTCGTGCCCCTCCAGGTGTTGTGATTATAATGAACGACGACGTGCCGGCCCCATGGCCCTCAGCACCCTGACCGTGCAGAGGCTGACATGGGGCCATGTTTGCATTCACCAGGGGAAACATTACGGCGGAGGGAGGACCAGGTAGACCATGTTGAAAACACACACATGTGGCGAATTGCGCCTGAGCCATGTGGGAACCCAGGTCACGTTAGCAGGATGGGTGCACCGACGCCGCGATCATGGCGCGTTGATCTTTATCGACCTGCGCGATCGAGAGGGAATTGTACAGGTCGTTGTGGACGCTGAGGCCGCGCCCGAGGCTCACAAAGTCGCGGAGAAAGCCCGGGTGGAATACGTACTGCAAATTCGGGGAGAAGTCCGTGCTCGGCCGGAGGGACTTCAGAACCCTAACCTGCCCACCGGCGAGATCGAGGTAGCCGCCCAGGAGGTAACCATTCTGAACCCGGCCAAAACGCCACCGTTCTACATCAATGAGGACGTCCCTGTCGAAGAAGCCCTGCGACTGAAGTACCGTTACCTTGACTTGCGTCGAGAACGCATGCAACGGAACATTATCCTCCGCCATCACGTGGTAACTGCCATCCGAGAATTTCTGAATGCCCGTGGCTTTATCGAAATCGAAACCCCTCTGCTCATCAAGAGCACACCTGAGGGTGCACGGGATTTCATCGTCCCCAGTCGCCTTCACCCGGGCAAATTTTACGCCTTACCCCAATCTCCCCAACAGCTTAAACAGTTGCTGATGGTGGCCGGCTTTGAAAAGTACTATCAGATCGCACGTTGCCTGAGAGACGAGGACCTCCGTGCCGACCGTCAACCGGAGTTCACCCAGCTCGACCTGGAAATGTCCTTCGTGGAACAGGACGACATTCTCGCTCTCATTGAAGAGCTATACCTCTACCTTGTCGAAAAGGTGGTCCCCCACAAACGCATCCGGGAAATTCCGTTCCCTCGCCTCACCTACCAAGAAGCCATAGCCCGCTATGGCACGGACAAACCCGACCTGCGCTTTGGGATGGAACTGATCGACTTGACGGACATCGTGGCCCACAGCGCCTTTCGCGTCTTTGCGCAGACGGCGGCCGAGGGAGGACACGTGAAGGCCATTACGGTGCCCGGCGCGGCAGGATACTCCCGCAAGGAGCTAGATGCACTGACCCAGCATGTGATCCCGTATGGAGCCAAAGGGCTCTTGTGGATGGCGTTCCGACAGGAAGGGGTGCGTTCCCCGGCCGCGAAGTTCCTTACCTCCGGAGAGATCCAGGCCATTCGGGAACGGACGGCTGCCAGAGAAGGGGACTTGGTGCTCATCATCGCGGATGAACCCACCGTGGTAGCCGAAGCGTTGGGGCACCTCCGCTTGGAGATGGGACAACGCCTAGGGTTACGAGACCCTAACGAACTGGCGTTCGCCTGGGTGGTGGAGTTTCCGTTGCTGGAGTGGAACGAGGAGGAAGGACGCTGGCAAGCGGTTCACCATCCGTTCACCGCGCCTGTGCCAGAAGATTGGACGCTGGCCGACACCGACCCGGGACGCATGCGCGCGCTAGCCCACGATTCGGTGCTCAACGGATGGGAGGTCGGAGGAGGCAGCATTCGAATTCACCGCAGCGATGAACAACAACGCATGTTCCAACTTCTAGGCATTACAGAGGAACAAGCCCAGGCTCAATTCGGACATTTGTTGGAAGCGTTCCAATACGGCGCGCCGCCCCACGGCGGCATCGCTTTGGGACTGGACCGCTTGGTGGCTCTCTTCGCGGACGAGAACAGCATCCGAGAAGTAATTGCCTTTCCTAAAACCTCTTCCGCGCAAGACCTCATGTTAGGCGCGCCCTCCCCCGTCGCTGAGGAACAACTGCGCGAACTGCACCTCGCCGTTCTCAGCCTGGAGCGGTAAGGACTTAACCCTTACCGCTCCAGGCCTCGTGGGCCTCGTCCCCACACCGCGTGACATTTCTCACACCGGGCAAGCACCACCTCCTCAATCACAAAACCGGGAACACCGGGCGCCTCCTCGTGAGAAACATGGCAGTCCACGCAGCGAATCGCGTTGGCCGGATTGGCCTGCACCTGGGGTAATTCCATGAACTCGGGCAACAGGTTATGCAGGTGATTCTCAAACCCAGGACGCTCTACCACCTCGGCATGACAGGTGAGACAGGAAACCTCTGCCAGAGTCAGGGCGCGTGGGTCCGCGCCAAAGGATCGCCCCGCGATGAAGGCTACCGTGTTCCGCACACCTAACTGTAACGCCGTCAACCTGTCCGGTAAGGACTGTGAACCCCGGTGACAGGCCACACAGTTGAGCGCCACGGCCGTATGGGCTGAGGCTAAATCCACAGCCTCTTCCCCTGCCCGTACCGCTTGCGCCCGATTAACGTACGTCACCTCCTGCGGCCGATGACAAGTGGCACAAAATGGATCGTACTCTTCTACGACCGAAAAGGTCCCAAAGCCGATGACCATCCCTCCTACCACCACGCCCAACATCATCAACGCAGTTGCCCACCACGCGCGCATAGCCGTTCCCCCCGACAGGGATTAGGATGGATAATCTCCCCTTGTGGCCGGACCTCCCTCCCGTTCACGTGTCCCTTGTTCTCAGCCGGCTGCCACCTGTACTACCACCGCGTGCATATAGTCGGACCCGGAGGGAAACGTGCCGGCCAGCAAACCACCCCGCCCCCGTCGCTGCGTGCGGCCATCCTTATCCCAAGCACGCGCGAACACCAGGTAGCGCCCCGGCCGCTCCGGCGTCCAACGAGTGCGCCAGACAACCCACGTGTACGGATTGTCCCCGTACCGCCGTACGGTGTCCATCCAAACCATCTGACCATCCTGCGCTTCGATCCCGACGTCTACCCGAGCCACACCATGCTCATCGGCCATGGCCACACCCTCGATGTCCAGCACTTCTCCCAATGTCATCTGCACGCCGGTACGGGGCATGTCAATGCGACTGTTGGGTTTAATAATGGCCATGTCGTCCCAACCCCGCTTCTCCCAATACCCCAACACATCCCGGTCAACAAGCTCAATGCGCTCCAGCCACTTGGGCATCTTCTGCCCGTAATGCCCGGGAATGAGCACCCGCAAGGGGAACCCGTGCTCCCGAGGCAGTGGTTGCCCTCCCATTTCGTAGACAAGCATGGAATCGGGGTGGAGGACCCGTTCCAGAGGCAATGAGGTGATGTACCCATCGGCAGCTCGCCACAGAATACGAGTAGCCTCCGGCCGAATACCCGCCTCTTCCAGCAAGGGAACCAGGGGTGTGCCTCGCCACACCTGATTGCCAATGAGGTTGCCCCCAGGCGGGTTACTGATGCACTCTAGGGTCCACACAAACTCCCGGGCAGGAAGGGCGCGTATATCCTCTAGCGTTAGAGTCAGCGGCTTTTCTACCAGTCCATCAATGCGCAATCGCCACTCGCCAGGATCCACGCGCGGGGTGCCACCATACGATTGGATGTAAAACTCATCCAGCGGAGTAAACTTCATAGGGGGCGGGGGAAGAT
>WFWT01000147.1 GCA_015490995.1 Anaerolineae bacterium
GAGACACGAGCGCACGGGCTCACCGTCGAAGAGGACGGTGCACGCGCCACACACGCCGTGCTCACAGCCCACGTGGGTGCCTGTGAGCCCCAGTTCATGGCGCAAGAAGTCGCTGAGCAACAACCGCGATTCCACCGTACGCTCGTACGGCGTGCCGTTGACAACGACTCGGATCGTGTGTTGGTCGGTCACGGTGGCCTCCTAAAGTGTTGCGTGTTGCGTGTTACGTGTTACGTGTTGCGTGTCACGCGTTACGTGTCACGTCATTGGCCTAAGATGGCTCGTACCGGAATACGGACATCGGGCAGGGCCTCCGGCGTCAGGTCCGCCTCTGGCCCCAGGGCTTTTACCTCGGCGTACCCTTCCTTTCCCGGCCGCCGGTGGACCCACACCCGGTCGGCTTCCAGGTCCACCAGCCAGTACTCCGGAATGCGATGCCGGGCGTAAAGGGGCCCTTTCACATCGCGATCGTAGGTCAGCGATGTTTCCGCCACTTCCACCACGAGCAGGACGTCTGCCGGGCCAGGATGTGCTTCCGCGTAGAAGTCGGGCCGGGGCCGCAGGACCATCACGTCCGGTAACACCTCGGTGTGCGCGTCCAGGCGTAATGGGTCCTGCACGCCCACAATGGCCTGTTCGCCCAGGGCGCGGGTCAACAGGTGGTTCAGGCGCTTGACGCACGCCGCATGCCGGGCACTCACTGGCATCATGTCCACGATGTCCCCTTCCACGAGTTCGACGCGATCGTCCTCGGTGAAGATGCCCGCGGTCACCATGCGGTAGAATTCCTCTACCGTAAAGCGGTGCCGGGGCAGGCC
Source organism: Anaerolineae bacterium (assembly GCA_015490995.1). Lineage (GTDB taxonomy): Bacteria > Chloroflexota > Anaerolineae > JAADDB01 > JAADDB01 > S141-23. The sequence goes on from WFWT01000147.1 coordinate 819, forward strand.
GTTGGCCCTGCTACTTGGTTGTCGTATTGTTTGGCGGACGTTGGGTTTGGACATGGTAATTGCGCGATCTGTGTTGCGTGTTACGTGTTACGTGTTGCGTGTTGCGTGTTGCATGTTGCGTCTATTTTACCTCAGTGGAAGCCTGGCCCTAAGACGCTTGGCCTCGCGCCCGGGCGACGGCCTGGGTGAGGGCGCGTCGGCCCAGGACGTCGGCCAGGTGCCGGCGGAAGTCCGCCGAGGCGTGGATGTCGCCGATGGGCGAGACGTCCACCTGCGCGGCCTTGTGGGCCGCTTCTCGTATCGCCTCTTCGGTGGGTTCCTCCCCGCGCAGCAGCGCCATGGCCTCCCGGGCCACCACAGGACCCTCCCCCACGCCCGTGTACACCAGCCGCACGTCCGCGCACTTCCCGGCCTCGTCCAACGTGACCACCGCGGCGGCGCCGACCAGGGCAAAGTCCCCGTGCCGCCGGGAGACTTCGGTGAACGCCCAGCCCGTGCGCGGGGGCAAAGGCGGCAGGGCAATCTCCACCAGCAACTCGTCCGGTTCGAGCACGGTGGTGAAGAGCCCGACGAAGAACTCCTCCGCGGGGACCCAACGTTCGCCCCGCTGACTCTGTACTCGCAACCGCCCCCCCAGCGCGATGGTCACCGCGGGCAACTCTGCGGCGGGGTCGGCGTGGGCCAGGCTGCCGCCATACGTCCCCCGGTTGCGGATCTGAGGATGCGCCACGTACGGCATGGTCTCCTTGATCAGCGGCGCCCGCTCCGCGATGAGCGCGTCCCGCTCCAACCTGGCCTGACGGGTCATGGCGCCGATGCGCAGTCCCCCGTCGTCACCGGACCGGATGTAGAACAACTCCTTCACCCGGTTCAGGTCCACCAACACCGCCGGCGCGGCCAACCGAAAGTTCATCGCCGGCACCAAACTCTGCCCGCCCGCCAACGGCTTTGCGTCATAACCGTGTTCGGCCAAATGGGCCAAGGCTTCGTCCAGCGAACGGGGTGCTAGATATTTGAAGGGTGCAGGTTTCATGGAAGAGCCTCCTGGGTTAGGTATTGGGTATTAGGTATCAGGTATTAGGAATTGGGTATCTGGCTGAATACCTGATACCTAATACCTGATACCTATTCTCCTTCTTTCATCGCCACAAACCGCCCCCACATGGAGGCACACTCGATGCCCTTGGGCAGGTACGCGCCGACGTAGTACCGCCCGCTGGGCAAGTGAGCGATGTCCTTGCCCAGGTTCTCCGCGTGGACAATGCCCTTCGGGAAGAGGTTCAGGTGCGTGTCCTGATAGTACTTGTCCAGCGGGAACATTTCGTCCCAATCCTTGCCGAACTTCTCCTTCAACTTGCGGTTGGCCTCTTCAAAGGTCTTGGGATGCCAGATGCGCTGGATGGTGTTCATGGGATGGTCCTGGCTCACCGCGTCGATGCCCAGCCACTTGATCTTCTTGCTGATCACCCAGTCGGAGAAGTCCGGCGAGGGCCCAGGATGACGCACCATGTAGCGGAACTCGTCCGCGTCCGGGCTGTTCCAGCCGTACCGATGCCAGCCGGTCTTGATGAGGAGAATATCCCCTTCCCGCACCTCCACCACGCTCTCGATCATCTCCGGGGTATACACGTCCAGGTCTTCCACCAGGTGGGAGATGTCGGCCACCGCCGCGGGGCCCAGCCAGTAGTCCAGCGGCACCTGACCGATGGTCCGGCCGCGAGCCCAGAAGTGAATTTCGCCGTCCATGTGGGTGGCCAGGTGGAAACTGGCCCGGCACAAATCCGTGTTGCGGCCCAGGCCGAAGTTCTGGCCGCCCACCCGCTTGATGTACTTCACCGTCAGGGGCTCGTAGTTCGCCCACTGGGGCACCTGCACGCTGAAGGGAAGGGTAAGGTCGTACACCTCCGCCGCGTCCAGGATCTGGAAGAACTCCTCCTCGTCCATCCCATCCGGCGGCCGGTAGGCCACAACCCGCGCCCAGGCCATGGGCGTCTCGACAAACGGGATGGGCATGACCATGATCCAGGCCCGCTGGTTGAGCAGTTCGTCGATCTGACCGACCACCGACTCCACGAACAGGAGGTGCGCTTTCGGGAGGGTAATGTGGGTGAGCCGGTAGTACTCATCGGGCGGGAACATCTCCTCCCACGTCTTACCGTACTTGGCCTTCAACTTGGCCTCGGCCTTCTCGAACTCGCGCGGGTGCATCCAGCGGATGGGCGTGTTCATGGGGTGTTCGGCTGTGCCGCAGTCCACGCCGACGATCTTCAGTCGCATGTCCAGAGCCCACTTGTAGAACTCCATCGTCGGCCCCGGATGGCGCACGAAGAAGCCGAATTCCTTGTTTTCCACCCCGCCCTGCGCCTCAGGATTGTACACGTCCGGCCGGTCCCAGGAGTACCGGTGGTAGCCGGTATTGATGATGAGGATGTCCCCAGGCCGCACGTCGGCCCGACTGGTGATCATCTCCGGCGTGATGAGGCCGTAATCCTCGACCAGGTCGGAGATGTCCACGATGACACCGGGCCCCATCAGGTCCTTCAAGGGGATATCCGCGATGGCCCGACCGGCGGAGTAGTAAGCCTTCTCCCCCACCAGGTGCGTGCCCGTGCTGTTGCTCCAGCTAATGAGCTGCCCATTGGCGCCCTGCCCGCCGCCGTACGCGCCGGTCAACCGCTTGAAGAAGTGAATCTCCAGCGCCTTATCTCCCGGCCACGGCGGCGTAAAGATGCTCAGATCCTGGGTGAGATCGTAGAGTTTGGCGTTGGCGAGTGTGGTGATGAATTGTTCTCGGTCCATGGTGGGCCTCCTTATCGGACGATTGACGATGGACGATGGACGATAGTTCTGTCTATCGTCCATCGTCCATCGTCCACTGATCGTACACCTGGTACTCGACGGCTTCCTCTCGAACCCATCTCTGTTCGGGCGAGAGGTGCTTACGTAAAGCGGTCAACTTACGAGCCAACACTTGGGCTGCCTGATACGCTTCGTCAAGGGGCGTTACATCGTTCAAGTAATTCAGACGGCGCACGATGTGCAAACACGCCACCGTTTCAAAAAGTGAACGAAGGGCCATACCAATAAAGCGCGCTTGCTCCGCGTTTGTCTGTCCGATAGATCCCTCCGCAATGTTCAAGTTGATCGAGGTAGCGGCCCGAATCATTTGAGCGCGAAGATTATATCTTTCATGTGGTGGCAACTGATTGGCTATTCCGTAAATCTGCTCCAAATAAGCCAACGAAAGTCGCCACACTTCTAGACGCTCGAACTTGAACGCCATAGCGCGCTCCCTTGGCTAGAGCCGCTAAACGCCGATCCAACTCCCACCACCTCGTCCATCATCTATCATCCATCGTCCATCGTCTATCGTCCATCATCCATCATCAAAACCCATACCTCTCCGCAAACGCCACCAACGCGTCCTCAAAAATCTTCATCGGCGGGCGGACGAGGCCGGCGCCGATCTGGCCGACGCCCGGGTCCTTGTGGGCGATGCCGGTGTTAATGCGCGGGGTGATGCCCTTTTCCACCACCTTGCGAATGTCAATGCCGGTGGGCGTCCCGCGGAAGTCCAGGTAGGGGATGGTGAAGTACTTATGCTCGGCCACGGTGATTTCGTACATCTCCAGGGTGGCGTTGATGGCGTCCTGGGGTGTGCCGCTGACGAAAGTAACGATGGCCGGCGCGGCGGCCATGGCAAACCCGCCAATGCCCGCTGTCTCGGTGATGGTGCTGTCGCCGATATCCCGGTTGGCATCCTCCGCCTTGAAACCGGAGAAGTAAAGCCCCTTGGGGATCTCCGCGGGTGCGGTGAACCACTGGTCGCCCAGGCCACTGACCCGCAGGCCGAAGTCCGTGCCGTTGCGGGCCATCACGGTCACCAGGGTGCTGCCTTCCACGCCGTGGGCTGCGTCGGCCATGGCTTTGCACGCGGCCATCACCGGGTTCAGCACGCTGAGGGCATTGTCGCCCAGGAACTTAATGATGTCGTGGGCCACCTCTTCATTGGGCGCCACCTTGGCGATGTACGGTGCCAGCCGGGTGGTGTAGATGAAAGACCCCGCTTTGTTGCGGTTGTGGCCCTCGTCCCCCATGTGCATGGCCTCGGCGATCAGTGCCTTGATGTCGAGTCCTTCCATGGCCTCAATGGCATCCGCCAACACCGGCGCCATGACGTCGTTCATCCAGCGTAGCCGTTGGATCACCTCCTCACTGTACGCTCCATAGCGGAGTACCTTGCCGTATCCCTCGTTCAAGTTGGAATATGTTTTGTTGCCGTGGGTCTTGTTCTCGACAATGTACACCGCCATCGAGGGGGAAATCACGCCGGCCATGGGGCCTACCGCGTTGTGATGATGACAGGGTTCCAGGTCGATCTCCCCCGCCTCCATCATGGCAATGGCCTGCTTCTCGTCCTTGGCCAGGCCTTCAAAGATGAGCGCGCCGATGATCGCGCCCCGCAACGGCCCTGAAGCCCGCTCCCACGTGATGGGCGGTCCAGCATGCAAGAGGAGATTGTCCCGCATTCCGGGGATCACCTCGCGCGCCGTGCCCATCCCCACCAGCACCGGACGCGCTTCCATCATGCGCTCAACAGCCTCGGCATTTGCACGCTCAATGTCAACGCTCATGGGAGCACCTCTTGTTGAGTAAGGTTGGGACGATGGACGATGGACGATGGTCCATCGTCCATCGTCTATCGTCCCTTCATTCTTTCCAACAACGCCATCAACCGCGCATTCCCGCCCGCGGGTGGGCGCCAGTCCACGTGGACGACTTCGGCTCCCTGGGCGGTCAGGCTTTCCGCAAAGGCCTCCAAGCCCACGTTGATGGCCGCAAGGGGCCGGTGGAAAGCGTCCAACGGCACCGGCCGCATCCCGACAGCCGGGTCCAGCGCCCGGACAAGCCGGCCGGCCCGGTACACGGCCTGCGCGTGGTCCGTCGTCACCCACGCGCCCGCATCCCGGAGCGCGGCCACCTGGGATTCCAGGTCCTGCGGGTCCTCGTCGGTGCCGACCACGGCCACAATGACCTCCAGATGTCGGCCGGCCGCGGCAGCCCGCTCTCGGGCTTGGGCAATGGCAGGCGCGAGTTCAGAGGCTGGGTCCGGATGCGCGCCGTACCCCAGAACCACGTCCATCAATATCACGGCCACTTCGGGGTCATCCGCCTCTTGCTGCAACCGCCGAATGCGGAGGTCGTTATCCAGCATGGGATGCAACCGCCCTACCGTGAACACATCCTCACCCAGGTCAATCACTGTGTGCCCCACGCTGGCCATGGGATTCTCCAGAGGAGCGACGCCTTCCAGGTGCAGGTTGGCGTGCACGGTGGGGAGCATGTCCCGCAGGAGCAGGAGCGCTTCGTACGCCAGCGTGCCTCCGGAGTACAGGCCACGCAGGTACTTCTGGCCCTCGGCAAAGGACGGCCACCCTTCCTCGTCTTCCAGCGTGCCGTCCGTCTCCTGGGCGAGGCGGACAGCCAACGCCGCGGCTTCGCCCAACGTGGTGGCAAACGTGAGATTCCCGTCGGCGGCACCGGGCGGCGTGTAGCCGATGAAGTTCACCACCACCGGCTTACCCGTCGCCCGCGCGGCCGCCAGGACCCGCTCAGCCACGGTGGGAGAGGGAGGTTTGGAAATTAGAACAATCACCTGAGTCTCCGGGTCACGCGCCAACACCTCTAACGCCTGAAGCGTCGTCAACGCACCGACCGCCTCGGACAGGTCTCGGCCGCCGGTGCCGATGCCATGGGTAATGCCGCTGCCCAACTGGTGAATACGCGCGGTCACCGCCTGCAACCCGGTGCCGGACGCGGCTACCAGGCCGATGGGTCCACGACGTACCCGGTTGGCGAACCCTAATCCCACGCCGTTGATAAGCGCGGTGCCGCAATCGGGTCCCATGACCAAAAGCCCCTTCCGGGCGGCCTCACGTTTAAGGGCGATCTCCTCCTCGAGAGGGACGTTATCGCTGTACAAAAACACGTGACGTTCCAAGCGCAGAGCTTCTCGGGCCACCCCTGCCGCATAGCGACCGGGCACCGAAATCAACACCCAACGGGCATGCGGAACTGTGTTGACCGCGGACTCCACACTCTTCGGGCGGAAGGTTTGAGCCACGCGCGACCGTCGTTGGGCCAGAAGCGTGTCGACCTGCGCGAGAGCTTGGCGGGCAGCCGCCTCATCTTTCGCCTTGACCACAATAACCAAGTCATCAGCCTGGGCCTGCTGGGCTTCCGGTGTCAACAGGCCAACCTGGCTTAGGAGATCCTTATTCGCCTCTGTGCCCATCACCGCGCCCGCGTCCAACACGCCGGGCAGCTCTAGCAGAGCTCGCTGTAATTGCATGAGGACCACAGAGTCATGGTAGGCGCCGGTCCTTACTTCGGAAAGAATAACCGTCATTCCACCTCCTCACTTGCCTCTCCCACCTGTGGATTCGTAATACAGATGATTGATACCCTATGCACCTGTGCCGGGTTCGGATGAGGAGGCCATTAAGTAAGCCGCGCAGCAAACAATAAGCCCCCTTGGTCCTACATTGCCTTGAAGGTCGTCTGGAACTTCATGTCGGCCTTGACCCTCTCCCCCCCCATCAACGAGCCAGGGGCCTCGTTCTGCTCGTTATTGTAAGGGGTGAGGGCGGAAATCTCCCATACCTTTTCCCCCGTGGGTCCTTCACGGGACATGAATTGCCGAACGCTCTCGCCTTCAGAAATCCAAGGAAAGAGAGAGGCACGTTGGGCCGACATCCCACAGGCATGCCCAACGTGCCACATACCCCATAGCCCAAGGTCAGCTTAACAACGTCCTAGCACTCCTAGCGCACAATGAAATAAACGATTATTGCCAACAGGATAAGGCCTATGCCGATGAGGAGAGGACGGCGTTCCGGAGGCACCAGGTCGGCAGCGACGTCTTTTGCCACATCCTTGGCTACTTCCACAGCCACCTGGCCAACGGTGGGTGTCTCGGGGGGAGCAGCGGCAGGGGCCGTGGTCGCTTGTTGGGGAGTGCTTTGAGCAACCGCGCGAGCCTGAACTTGACGGTTAAGCGCCTCCAGGCCCTGGCGGACCAGGGAGCGTGCTGTGCTTTCTACCAGCCGTTGACCCACGGCCGCAATGCGGCCGCCCACTTGGGCCTGCCCTGTATAGTACAGGACCGTCCGGCCGTCCTGCTCTTCTAAACGCAGATCCCCTTCCCCGGTCACGAACCCCTGGGGACCCTTGCCCTCCACAATCAAGTGGTACCCCTCTGGGGGCTGAACGTTCGTCAGCTTAACAGTGCCCTCAAAGCGCCCCTGCACCGGCCCTACCCGGACATTCATGATGCCCCGATATGTGTTTTCCTCTATCTCTTCCAGCTGCTGAGTTCCGGGAAGCGCCTGGGCAATGGCTTGCGGGTCCATCAACACCTGCCACACTACCTCGCGGGGAGCGTCGAAGGTGTAATTCCCTTCCAGGCGTACCATCAGATTATCCTCCTAAAGAGAAGATCGGCTCACACCATCACGGAATCCGGCGGCTTCTGGGCCAGGCACGGGGGGTGATACATTTCACATTATAATTCAGGCCGACCACCTGGTCAAAACGCACAGTACAAGATGTCTGACAATCTAGGGCGGGCATCACCGCCAATAGCGCGAGACGTTAGGTGAGTCCAATGGCAGGTGTTCAAAAGGACACCTTCTGTTCCTCAGGATCACGAAAGATAATGCGTTCGCCCTCGAAACGTTCGATGACCACCAAACTTTCAATGGGCACGTTCAAGTGGGCCAACACGTCTCGCCCTCCTTCAAAGGCCTTCTCAATAACCGCGCCGATACCGACCAAAGTGGCGTTGGCCTGTTGCACAATGCGCACCAGCGCGAGAATGGTCTGGCCGGTGGCCAAAAAGTCATCAATGATGAGCACCCTATCCTCAGGCTTGAGAAATTCAGGGGAGACCATGAGTTCCACCGCGCCCCCTTTAGTGTGAGAGGGCGCTTTCGCCCGATACACTTCGGCAGGCATGGTAATCGGTCGTGTCTTACGAGCGTACAGCAGAGGCACGTCCAGCGCGTACGCCGTGGCCAGCGCCGGCGCGATGCCGGAAATCTCAGCGGTCAACACTTTGGTGGGCTTCAGATAGCCAAACCGACGGGCAAATTCCCGACCCAGAAGCATCATAAAGGGAGCATCCACCTGGTGATTTACAAAGGAGTCCACCTTCAAAATGCCTCGCCCTAAATGTTGTCCCTCTTGGAGAATTCGCTGCTTGAGCACGTCCATGACACACCTCGCCTTGCTCAATGGGCCTACATGAGATTTCCAGACCTTAAACCGTCCTCATACCCCCCTGCCGCCGGACCGCCTGAGGTAGCACCCCGGCTCGTCCGGGTGGGGGTACTTGAAGGATATTTTAAAGAACCTGTAGCCACAAGACAGACGAAACAGCTTGCTCCTCTCACTGGCTGGCCTATAATGGAGCCAGAGCTCACTACCCCACTTCACCGCAAAGGGAGGATCGTTGCATGGGACAAAAAGGGTTTACCCTCTGGTTTACCGGCATGTCGGGCGCGGGCAAGACCACCTTGGCCCAGCGAATTTACGAGGAATTGAAGCACAAACGAGGGCTCAAGGTGGAATTGCTGGACGGTGATGTAGTGCGCACCAACCTGAGCAAAGGCCTAGGGTTTAGCAAGGAAGATCGGGATACGAACATCCGGCGCATTGGCTTTGTCTGCCACTTGTTAACCCGCAACGATGTTATTGCCATCGCCGCAGCCATTAGCCCCTATGAGGACGTGCGCGAAGAGGTGCGAGAGATGATCGGCCGGGACCGTTTTGTTCTGGTCCATGTAAACGCACCGCTGGAAGTGCTCATTCAGCGAGATGTTAAGGGATTGTACAAAAAGGCTCTGGCCGGCGAGATCAAAAATTTCACCGGCATCTCCGATCCGTACGAACCCCCGCGACATCCGGACGTGGTGGTGAACACCCACGAGGAGACAATCGAGGAGAGCGTGGCTAAGATCATGCGCCATTTGGAAGAGCGGGGGTTATTAACTCCTGTGGAAACCGGTGTGCCCGGCGTGTAACGTGCCTAGGACATCATCCCCCTTCGGTAAACGGCCTTCTGGCCAGAACCTGGACATAGCCCCGGTGGGCAGACGGACGGATTTCTTCCGGCGCGGGAAAGCACAGGGAGGCCATCATGTCATCCGTAGTGGTGATTGGCGGGGGCGTAATCGGAGTGTGTACGGCCTATTACCTCGCCAAGGCGGGGGTAAAGGTCACTCTGGTGGAGCAGGGGGAGGTTGCCGCGGGCAGTTCCTACGGAAATGCGGGATTGATCACCCCCAGCGATTCCCTCCCCTTGCCCGCGCCTGGGGTGCTCAGCAAAGGTCTTGCCTGGCTGATGGACCCGGCCAGTCCTCTGTACATTCGTCCCCGCCTGGATTGGGACCTCATCACGTGGTTGTGGCGTTTCCGGGCCGCGGCCAACACGCGCACGTTTCGACAACACCTGTCCCTCCTGCAGGTGTTAAGTCGGTACAGCTTGGACCTCATGAAACAAATGGTGGCCGAGGAAAACATTGCCTGCCACTTTCAACAGCAGGGACTTTTGATCATGTACCGCACAACCGGCGCGTGGCAGGAGGGCCAGAAACTGGCGCAACAGGTGGCCGAATTTGGTGTCACCTATGAGGTGTGGTCCTCCGAACAGGTCATGACACGGATGCCTCAGGCACGACCACAGGTGGTGGGGGGCATCTACTACGCCATGGATGCGCACGTTGATCCGGCTCGGTTCGTACAGGGGACAGCACAGCGGTTAGTAAACATGGGCGTTACCTTAGCCACACACACCGAAGTGCTGGACTTCGAGCGGAAATCCGGCCGTGTGCGTGGCGTACACACTACCCGCGGAACCTTCCCGGCCGACGCGGTCGTCTTGGCCGCGGGCGCGTGGACGCCCTTGTTGGCCCGTCGTCTGGGGGTCTCTCTACCCATCCAACCGGCCAAAGGGTACAGCATTACCGTGCAACGTCCGGAGGGATTCCCCGAGCTGCCGCTCATCCTTGATGAAGCCAAAGTAGGGGTGACCCCTATGGGGGACCGATTGCGCTTCGCGGGCACGTTGGAGCTGGCCGGCCATTCATTGGCCATCACACCACGCCGGGTGATGGCTATCCGACGTGCGGTTACCCGCTATTTGGACGTCGACCCCGATGCGCAACCCTTGGTGGAACTCTGGCGCGGGTTACGGCCCTGCACGCCGGACGGACTCCCCCTTATCGGACGTCTACCGACGTACAACAACGTGGTGGTGGCTTCCGGGCACTGCATGTTGGGGATGACCCAAGGACCGGGCACGGGCCGCATTGTGGCCGATCTGCTGCTAGAACGTCCCCCAGAAATCGATGTACACCCCTTCCGAGTCGAACGGTTTTAACCTTGCTTTGGCCTTGAGGAAAGAAGCCATGCAACTGCAACGACATCCAGCCAATCCGATCTTAACCCCGAACCCGCAGCAAGACTGGGAAGCGGGCGCGGTTTTCAATTGCGGAGTAACCATCGGTCCCGACGGCCTTTTTTACATGCTCTACCGAGCAATCGGCCGGGATTATCGACCGAATCCGGTGGGGTACGGGTACATTAACTACATTTCGCGCATTGGCCTGGCGGTCAGTGAGGACGGCGTGCACTTCGAGCGCCAGCCCGAACCGGTGCTCCAGCCGGACACGGCAGCGGACCGATGGGGATGTGAGGACCCACGCATTACTCGTCTGGACGTGGACGGCCAACCGACGTGGTGGGTGACGTACACCGCACTCTCCGCGCCGGCCTTCTCCGGCCAAGGTGATAGGGTAGGTATCGCCTCATCCCGCGACTGCCGCACCTTCCACAAACATGGCGTTCTCATCCCTGACGTGCAGGACAAAGACGCGGTGATCTTCCCCGCGCTCGTGCAAGGACAGGTGGTGGTACTACACCGCGTGGAGCCGGATATTCAAATCGCGTTCTTGCCGGGTGTGGATGCTCTTTCTCATCCGGACCACACATTTTGGCGAGATCACCTGGCCCACATCGAAGAGCACGTGCTGCTACGTCCCCACTTTCCCTGGGAAGCAAAAAAGATCGGTGCGGGGCCTCCACCTATCTTAACAGAAGCGGGCTGGGTATTGATCTATCACGGGGTCAGTACGGACAAAGTGTACCGCACCGGCGTGGCCCTTTTGGACCGCGACGATCCTCGTCGGGTCATCGCGCGCTTGCCCGAGCCCATCCTTGAACCGGAGATGCCTTACGAGCGGGAAGGCGATATCCCTAACGTGGTCTTCCCCACAGGGGCAGTCGTCCGAGATGACACCCTTTACGTATATTATGGTGCCGCTGACAAAGTGTGTGCGCTGGCCACGGTTCCACTGGCCGCACTGTTGGAGGCGCTTCTGCGTCACCCCTGGCCAGCGGACTGATTTCAAGACGCCGGGTATCACCGAGGAGGAACGGATGCAAAGGCACAACTCGCCCACTCCTGCCCGGCATCACGATGTGATCGCAGTGGTGGATTTTGGCTCCCAGTACACCATGCTCATCGCGCGGCGCGTGCGCGAGCTGCACGTGTACAGCGAGGTGGTGCCCTGGTTCCACGCTGAGGAACACCTCTCGCGTCTTCGCCCTCGCGGGATTATTCTCTCCGGAGGGCCGGCCAGCGTGTATGAACCGAACGCGCCGAGCCTGCCTCGCCATTGGCTGGACGGACGGGTGCCGGTGCTGGGCATCTGTTACGGCATGCAGCTGCTGGTACACACATTGGGAGGACGGGTCGCCCCCGCGCAGGCCCGGGAATACGGCCCCGCCCAATTGCAGGTCCTGGAAGCAGACCACCCGCTCCTGCGCAACCTGCCCGAGCGAACGACCGTTTGGATGAGCCACGGGGATCGGGTGGATGAGCTTCCCCCAGGCTGGCGGGTTATTGCCCGCACTGAAAACGCACCTTACGCCATGATCACGGACACGGCCAACCGTCGCTTTGGGGTTCAGTTCCACCCCGAGGTGGCTCACACCCCCCACGGCCGGGATATCTTAGCCCACTTTCTGTTCGATGTGTGTGGCTGCCGTGGCGACTGGACTCCGGCCGCGTTCATCGAGGAAACAACCGCGGCCATCCGTGAACAAGTAGGTGACGCGGGGGTGATCGTCGGCCTCAGCGGGGGTGTGGACTCAGCCGTAGCAGCCGCCCTGGTCCACCGGGCTGTTGGAGACCGGTTGACCGCCATTTTTGTCGATCACGGCCTCCTGCGCCTCGGTGAAGCAGATCAGGTGATTCGGACCTTTCAACAGGCCTTTCAGATGCGCCTCATCGCGGTCAACGCGGCCGAAGCCTTCTTGGCAGATCTGGAAGGCGTGACCGATCCGGAAGAAAAACGCCGGCGCATCGGACACCGTTTTATTCGTGTCTTTGAGGCCGAGGCAGCCCGCCTGGCCCAGGAGCGGAACATCCGTTTCCTGGTACAAGGTACTCTGTACCCGGACGTTATCGAAAGCGCCGCCACCGATGACACCGCCGCAGCCCGCACGATTAAGACCCACCATAACGTAGGCGGCCTGCCCGAGAAGATGGCCTTTGAGCTGATCGAACCCTTACGCTATCTGTTCAAGGACGAAGTACGGGCAGTGGGAAAGGCCTTAGGTTTACCGGACGAGATCGTGTGGCGGCATCCCTTCCCCGGCCCCGGGTTGGCCATCCGATGTGTGGGCGAGGTAACCCCGGAACGCCTGGAACGCCTGCGTCGAGCCGACGCCATCTTCCTGGAAGAACTTAAAGCCGCCGGACTTTATCGCGAAACGGCCCAGGCCTTTGCCGTGCTACTGCCTGTACGCACCGTAGGCGTCATGGGCGACTATCGCACCTACGCTGAGGTCATTGCCCTTCGGGCCGTGACCAGCGAGGACTTCATGACCGCGGATTGGGCACGCTTGCCGGACGATTTCCTGGCCCGTGTGAGCACACGTATTGTCAACGAAGTGCCCGGCGTCAACCGGGTAGTGTATGATATTACCAGCAAACCCCCAGGCACCATTGAGTGGGAATAACATGCGCGTGGACGCTCACCAACACCACGACGATGTCAAGACGACCCGACAACCTTAACGTGGCGGGCATATCATCCTGTCTGCACGCTGCCGAGATGCTAGATGACAATGCGAGATAAGCTGTTCACGGGTTTTCTCGTCGCTGTACTGATCGCGCTTCTGGCGCCGCAGTATCACGCCTGGTCACAGGCCCAGGGGGTCATTCCCCCAGGGGTGACCCTTGCTGGCCGCGCCATGAACGGCGCCTCCCTGGCCCAAGTGGAGGAACAACTCCTTGACCTGTTCATGCGACCGGTCGCCGTGTACTATCGGGACCGACGCATTATCTTGCGGCCAGAAGAGATCGGTTTCCAAGTGCGCACGCGTGTGATGGTCAACGAAGCCCGCCGGATCGGCAACGCCTTTTACATGACGCGGGCGTTTTTGCTGTACCTCCTGGGACGCACCCCCCCAACCCGTGACATTCCCCTGAT
>WFWT01000148.1 GCA_015490995.1 Anaerolineae bacterium
GGGTATAGGTCGGTGTGGGCGTTGGTGTCCACGTCGGCGTAGGCAACCGGGTGGGCGTCGAGGTTGGTGTGGCCGTAAGGGGGGAGGTCAGGGGCAGAGGGGATTGGGCCAGGGAAGGCGCGGTACCAGGCCAACGCGTCAGCACCAGAACGGCGATCACGGTCAACAGAAGTGCTCCCATCCAGCCAGGGCACCGGCGCATGCTACCCCCAGAGCGTAGCGAAGAGATAGACCGTCGGGAAGACAAAGAGCAAGCTGTCGATGCGGTCAAAAGCTCCCCCATGTCCGGGGATGAGGTGTCCAGAATCCTTCATTCCGCACTGACGCTTGATCATCGATTCGGCCAAATCGCCGATGGGCGCGACGGTGCACACCGCTGCGGCGAGGGTTGCCGCCTGGATAGGTGTCAGGCCTGGCACCAGGAAGGGCAGATAGGCTGTCCCCGCGACCACGCCCACCACCCATCCGCCAACGGCCCCCTCCCAAGATTTTTGGGGGCTCAGTTGGGGCGCCAAACGGTGGCGACCAAACCGTAACCCAATGAAGTACGCGGCCGAATCGGTTATCCAGGTGGTGATTAAGGCGGCCAGAACCCAGTGCAAGCCCAGGGGGTGATTGCGTAGGAGAGGACCATATCGCATGAGCAGGCCCAGGTAGAGCGCGAGGGCCAGGGTAAGGGCCCAATCGATGGCCGACTGCGGAGTGGTGCGGACCAGCGCGCGGGCCAGCGAGAGCATAATCAGGCCACTTAGCACAAAAGACAGATCCGGCCCATTGGGGTGTCCGGCCCCGTGGAAGATCAGGATCAGCACTATGCTGATGCCCAGCCAGGTGAACGGGGCATAGCCGGCATGACGAAGCATGGTGAACCCTTCATATGCGGCCAACGCGCCGAACAGGGCGACCAGCGCGGTAAACCACCACCCCCCAAGGTAGAGCAACGCGAATGCTGGTGGGATTAAGACCAACGCGCTTAGGACTCGGGCCTTCAACATGAAGCGCCGTCCTCGTCCGGCAAGCGGCCGAAGCGCCGCTCGCGAGATGCGTAATCGCGAATAGCCTTTTTCAGCTCCTCCCGATCGAAATCGGGCCAGTACACAGGGGTAACGTAAAATTCCGCGTAAGCGGCCTGCCAGATGAGGAAATTCGAAAGTCGATACTCGCCAGATGTGCGGATGATCAAGTCGGGATCGGGAAGGCCGGCGGTGTACAAGTACTGGGAGAAGAGCGCTTCATCCACCGCTTCGGGGGGAAGGCCATCACGCAGCAGGCGTTGCACCGCGTCCACAATTTCAGCACGACCTCCATAATTGAAGGCTACGTTGAGGACAATCCGGTTGTTGTGTTGCGTTCGGGCTACTGCCTGTTCAATGTACTGCCGCAGACGGGGGTTGACCCGGTCCATGCGGCCGCAATGTCGGATTTGCACCCCCAACGCGTCCAGCTCGTTGAGCTGTTTGCGAATGGAGAGGCTGATAAGGCGCATTAAGCCCTCCACTTCCGTTGGCGGACGTTGCCAGTTCTCGGTGGAAAAGGCATATACCGTCAGCACTTCAATGCCGAAATCTAAACAGCCTTGTAACACCCGGCGGATGTTCTGGGTGCCCGCGCGATGTCCGGCCAAACGGGGCAGACCTCGCTCCTTGGCCCACCGTCCATTGCCGTCCATGATGATGCCGATATGGCGGGGGATGCGTTCCAACGGCACCCCGAGATCCGCGAGGGCTTGGGGTGAGGGACGGGGTTCAATGTGTACACCGACAACACCTTCGTGAACGTTCAACGTCCAATCTCCTGGGTTATACCTCCAGGATCTCTTTCTCCTTTTGTTCGCCCAGCTGGTTGATGGCCTCAATATGGTCCTTGGTGATCTCCTCTACCCGTTCCACTAAACGGTGGTACTCGTCCTCCGAGATCATCTTTTCCTTCTCCAAATCTCGCAGGTCCGCTATCGCGTCACGGCGGATGTTCCGCACGGCAATGCGCGCCTCTTCCACCCGCTTGTGGACGAGACGCACCAGCTCTCGACGTCGTTCCTCGGTCAGAGGGGGCAGGATGATGCGGATTACTTGACCATCGTTGCTAGGATTGACCCCCAGGTCCGACTTCATGATGGCTTTTTCGATCATCGCCATGCTATTGGGGTCAAAAGGCCGGATCATGATAACCCGCGGTTCGGGTGTGGTGATGGCTGCCAGTTGCATTAGGGGAACGGGTGTGCCGTAGTAATCTACGGGCAAACGTTCCACCAGCGCGGGCGATGCTCGACCACTACGAATGGAAGCCAGATCGGACCGTAGCGCTTCCACGGCCTTGTCCATGCGCTCTCGCGCGTCCTTTAGAATCTCCCGCACCAAGCCGTCTTCCATGATGCCACCTCCCCCTCGAGCGTTCTTGTCCCTTTAGCAGGCCAAAGGGGTGACCTGCAACGTGCCTCGCCTCGATGCTGGCTTCATCCCCCTTCAGGGTAGCCCAGGCTCATCTAACCGACCGGCATATTACGCGATGTCTCCTGGGCGCTCGGACATATACCCGACAGGTAATGCCCTCGGACAGACCATATCTGGGCAGCATTTTACTGTAAGCCAGAGCGCCGAGCAACTCCTTCGCCGGCTGCGACCGTCAGGTGCCGGACGCGGAACGTCCTATTGATGGGGGCTATTGTTCGCAAACCCAAAGGGGGAGACAGGCCGGCGTGGATGAGTTGGCAGGAAGTATCTCCGGGGTGCGGAGCACATTGACACCCCGCACCCCGGCGTGTGGGGGGAGGTTACCGTGTTAACCACGGCAGATGAACAGGATAGCCGGGTACAATGTGCAATGTACCTATCCGGAACGTTACCTGGTCCTTTTGTCCCTGGGTGTCGACGACCTGCGCATCGGTGATGCGAGGCGTTACCTGTCCCTGACTTAGGGGCCGCACAAGGATGTAGGCCACATCGCCGGTGCCGTTCACACCCGGCCGGGTACCGTACGTGAACAGGGCAAAGCGGACGGTGCCTGCCGTCTGGTCGATACGCGGCGGTAACAACACTACGGTGCGGCCGGTGCGGCCCAGAAAATCACCGGCCAGTACACCTTCAATGGACAGGAGGCGAGGGTTAAAGTTGGCTTCTACCTCAACGGCCCCTAAATTCACAGCATCTTGAACTCGTACCGGAACGGCAACGGGCCTTCCTGTCACAGGGATGATGGTGTCTGGAATGCTGATAACAGCTTCCAGACCACGGGTGCGGCTTAAAGGAGAGGTCCCCCAATAACAGGCCTCGGCGCGAGTGCACCCCCAGCGCGCGGCCACGGCCATGATGTCCACGATGTCAATGCGTCCGGAGGCATCGAGGTCATACTTTGGTTCGTAACACGCGTCCCCTTGCCGGCATTGCCAGCGCGCGGCCACGGTCATGATATCCACCACATCCACATCTCCGTCACAATCCATGTCATATCGCGAACAGTCGCTCACCGTTAAGAGACCACTCCGCAGGGTGAGGGAAAGTACGTTTCCCCCGGTGTTGGTCACCTGGGCCGCGGCAAAGTGCAGCGGGGAGGTGCCGGATGCCCGAGGTATGAAACCGATTTCTGCCAGAATACCGTTGCCGCTCGGACCATTAACAGCGCCAAAGCTAAAGGCCCCAAACTCAACCTTTCCCGCAGTGTTATCAATGTTTGCGGGTAATGAACTGACCGTCCGACCGGTACTCCCCAGAAAGTCCCCTAAGCGGACACCGGTGACATGTACGATTTGAGGGTCGTATCGCAGAGTGAACTCAAAACCGCCCAGGTCCACTGCATTGGTAATGACGACGTTCACCGTCACAGGGGCAGACGCGCCCAATGGAAGCGTGGCCGCGGCCGGGGAAAAACCAAGGGTTGTCTCCCCACCGGACACCGGGATTGGGGTGGGAGTAGGAGTCACGGTGGGTGTTACGGTAGGCGTGGGTGTTGGGGTCGCCGTGGCAGTGGCCGGACGGCATACTTCCAGTGTGATGTCGTCCAAGTAGAAGGCCGTAGGACGATTCGCGTCGGTCGTTGCCTCAAAACGCAAGTAGATAGTACGTCCTTTATACGTGGAAAGGTCTACTACCTGCTCCTGCCAGATAGCTTGTGCGTCCCGATTGGAATGTGCGGCAATTACTGCGAGGGGTTGTTCTAGAGGGGCGTCCACCGTCACCGTGAGGAAATCATAGGCCTGTAGCGAGGATTCCTGGGTCTCCATTTGCCACCAATAACGGAGTATCACTTGGGTGGCATCAGCCGGGATAGTGACCTCTTGGGCAATGTAATCCCGAGCTTGATTGTAGTCCGCCAGGTACGCTCCACGAGTACCCGAATGATAGGCCCCACTGGGAGGGGGAAAATCGGATATAAGAGGAGTGTTCAAGGAGGAATACTCTATCCATCCCCCTGTGCTTTCAAAATCTCCGTTGACTATAAGCTGGCTACATGGGTTGGCTTGGAGTGGTTGAGCAAAGGGGGATGCTGAAGGAGTAGCGGCTTGGAGACGCGACCCGTAAAGGCTACCGATTACCCAGACCACCAGGTTTATACCCATCACCAGGATTAGCAGGTGAGACCACCTTCTATAGTTTTGGCCCATCATGTGCGCACCTCCTCACATGCTCTCTGTCGTTAACAGGCTCCCCGACACGAACGCACTGCTGTCCTTATCATTCTGGAGGATCGTCAGGGTATAAACGGGGGAGAATGCAGGGTGGGCTCCGACGTCGGAGCCCACCCTGCGATGCCCTTAACGACATTGTCGCCCGACCTCCACCACGTTACCGTTCCCTGGGCATAATCCGCATCCCCTCATCCTCATCGTCATCGTACGGGTTTTTCGTTTCGATCTCTCTGGCGTCGATGGAGCCGTCGGGTTGCTGGTAACCCTTGACCTCCACCCAGGTGCCCACTGTGAAGGGGCCGTCTTCTTGTTCCAGTCGGGTTTGTGCCGTCACCCGTACCACTCGGCCACTCACTTGCCATTCACCTATAAGCCCTGCCGGCAAGCGTTCGATCTGACCACGGAATTCAATATATGGAGCGCCGCGGTCATCGTCGGCGTCGTCATCTCCCGGATGTTCTGTGGTCTCCTCCTCCTTCACTTCGACCTTGTCTGCGAGGATCGAGTTGTCCGGTCGGAGGTAACCTTTCACCTCCACGAAGGCCCCGACGGTGGGTATGCCATCTTCCATTTCGATGTAGGTTGCTGTCGTGACTTCGACCGTTCGCCCACTTACTTGCCAGGTACCGATGAGCCCGTCCGCCGGTAAAGATTCGATGATTCCGTAGAACTTAGTATAGGTGCCGATGGTGTTTCGGTTACCACCGCGGGCACGCCGTTCTACTTCAATCTTAAACGCTTGGACCGAGCCATCGGCCTGTTGGATACCTTCCACCTCCACCGGAGCGCCGACCTGTGCCACCCCCTTGTGCTCATCCACCCAAGTGGCGGATGTTACCTCTACCTGACGGCCGCTGATAATCCAGGTGCCCACACGACCAACCGGCATGGACTCTATGGTCCCGTAGAACTTCACCCACATTCCAGGGGTAGGGGTTGGCACGGGCGCGGGTGGTGTGGGCGTGCCGGGCATGCCGGGGGTACCAGGCCCCACATCATCGTCACTCATCCGAACCTGCACGGCTACTCGGGTGCCGTCCGCTTGCTTATTGAACAGCACCTCCACACGCCATCCCACCTGTAAGGTGCCCATCACCAGGGTGTTTGTATCCCGCTGGAAGGAGATACCTGCTACCGTGAGACCTGTAGCATCCATCGCTTCAAGGGTGCCCTCCAGTTTGGCAAAGGGTTTCATTTCCTCCACTTTGAGGCGATAGGCCAGGATACCCCCGTTTCCATCCGGTGTTCCTTGCACCTTCACCCAAGCCCCTTCCGCCGGTGTGCCCATCCGCCCCCCGATGCGCGTTTGCGCATCCACGGTCACAGCGATACCGGCTATCTGCCATTGACCGACAAAGCCATTTGCGGGCATGGAGTCCACCACCCCTGCCAGTTCGACCGGGAACGTGTCTGCCGGTGTGGCCCAAACCTGCACCGACCCTGTCCACGCCACCAGTGCTGCGATGAATACCAGCATAACGGTTAACCCAATACGACCTTTCATGGCTTCCCTCCTTCCTTAAGATGCCTATCGGACTCTGCCGTTGCACGTTCCAACCACTTCAACGCAAGCAGAAGAATTCATGTTACGGGCTATGTTTAAGACAAGGTTAAGGGACGAGCTTTCCTGTTAGCAGCCCTTCCCCTCAGTCGCTGGCCAGCAAACGGCAACTGCAATTTGTGCGCTATCACGCCTAAAGGCGTGAAAAAGCTTGCCCCCCTTTTGGGTTGCCGTTATAATCTTCAGTCGCGATGCACAGCCGTCATGCCTTGTCAAGGCGGTAAGCAAGCCCGGCACGTGAGCGAGATGGAGTGAAACCGATGGTTTGGCAGACACAGACAGAAGCTTATTGGCAGCAGTTGACGCTGACGGAAGAGGATATTGACCGCTTGTATAACCACCTGATCGACGCCACGGAACCGGTAGACATCGACAAACTTGCCTATCTGGTGGTCGATGGCCGGGTACGGGAGGAGGAACGGCAGCGTCGAGAACTTCTGGCCAAGGGGAAGATTTACCGGCCGAAAGAGGACTACAACATAGGGGACGTGCTGGTCTTTCCCGCGTTGGATTACGTGGTGGGCACGGTGGTGGGAAAGCGGAGCGGACACAATCCCGCTTATCCTGATTTCCAGGTGATCCAGGTGAAGTTTGAGGACACGGGTGAAACGCGCGAGTTCGCTGCTGCGTTTAACGCGTCGCACCCTCTCAACGAGGGCAATGGGAGTCCCGGCAGCCAAGCACGATTCACCAGCACGGAAGACATCCTGGCGGCTTTTGGTGACCGCATCCGTCAGGTTCTGGCCGAAGAACTGGAACGACGGGATGAATTTGTTTACATCGGTGGCGGGTGGTTTCTGCGGGATTCGTTGGCAGAGATTCACGTTGGTCACTTGAACATCGCAGACGCGGTTATCGATCTGAAAGGTGAGCCGGTTACACTGGACGAAATTCTATCCCAGCTGGACCTCCCCGCGGAGATCCCGCCATCCATTCAGCGCCTATCGCTGGAGGACGCCCTGGCGAAAGACGACAACTTTGTCAGCGTGGAGGTCCAGGGTGAGAAGCGGTGGTTCCTGCGGCGTCTGTTGCCCGCACCGCTGGGTCAGATACCACGCCTGTTGCAGTATGAACCCATCCCCTACCGTCGCGACCAGCTCTCCATTGCTTTGTTACAGATGGAATGGGAGCTGGATGATGAGTGGACGGACGTGGAGGAACCGGAGGAGGGAAGCAGCCTGCTGCCCAGCGCTACGCTGGTACTCATTTACCCTCACCGCCATTACGGCACCCTTCCGATGACCTCCCGGGTTCGTCCTCTCCTGCCTGAGACGCAGGCCGAACTGGTCTACATCACCCTGATCGACGGCCGCTGGGGAGATCGCATCACCGGATGGGTATCTCCCCGACACCGGTTGATAGCGGGCCTCAAGGAGTGGTACGAAAAACATAAGATACCTGTGGGCGCTTACATCATCCTGGAGCGAAAGGTCGATGAACCCTTCACCTATGTCATTGACTACCGGCCCCGTCGCATGAAGCGAGAA
Source organism: Anaerolineae bacterium (assembly GCA_015490995.1). Lineage (GTDB taxonomy): Bacteria > Chloroflexota > Anaerolineae > JAADDB01 > JAADDB01 > S141-23. The sequence goes on from WFWT01000148.1 coordinate 7,670, forward strand.
TGGGCCCGCATCGCGCGGGTGGAGGACGACCGATTGACCTTCGAAATGGGGAAGATCGAGGTGAGCTGCGAAGTGGATGAACACCTCCTGCTTACGACGGCCGATCCGGAGGCAGTAGAAGCGCACGCGGAAGCGCAACCGGACCCACTGCCTCCCATTCACGAGACGGTAGAGGCCCTCTTCCCCGAACTGGCCAAATTGCACCCTCAAGGACGGGTCCACGCGAAGACGTTGTACAGCGCTGTAAACGTGGTGCGGCGCTGCCCACCGGGACCGATCTTCGCCGTCCTGTCCGCCGGTGACCGGTACGAAGACGTGGGTGACGGGTATTGGGCTACCCGCTCGGAGGACCTGTCAACCTGAAGGTCTTCAGCACCATGTAGAGGGCCGCAGGCTGGATTACGAAGCGGATACGTGCATGGTTGTGCATTTGGAACAACAAAGAGAATAGGGGTTACCGTCATGCCCTGGCAAAAGACGTCCTTAGACACCAAGTTTCAAATCGACCTCAGTTGGTGGGAACGGGAAGGCCGCGACTTTCGCCTGTACGTGTGGGAACAACTATGTGAAGAGTGTCGCCAGACCATTCCCACCCATGTGGGCACGGAAGAGGTGGATTGGGTAGACCCCACCACGGCTGAGGTGAAGAAGACGGACGCGTTGATGCAGTGTCTGTACGATGTGTGCTCCCAGAAGCCAGATTTCATCCACAGCGGACTGCCTCTCATGACCGCCATCTTTCGCGCTTTCTTGCTCCGCCGTAACGAGCCGATGACACCACTGGAATTGCACGAGTACATCCCGTGGAAGTCACCGGAATTGATTCTGGCCACGCTACGACGGGCGCAATATGAGGTGGGCATCTTCCCTGTGTGGGCAATTACAGAGAAGGCCGCTTAGGGAAGGATAGCAAAGCAGTTTGCGAGGGCCGGAAACCCGTCGATCAGGGTTTCCGGCCCTCGCGTGTTGATCATTTAAAGGGTCATTTGTCCTCTCTTGAGCCCTCAGGAGAGCCCGGCCGCCTGAACCAGCGCCTCCTCCACCACACGTTCCATCGCTACACGAGCAGGTTGGCCCTTGACCCAGGCGGCCAGAAATTCCACGTTTCCCTCCGCGCCTCGAATGGGGGAAGGAATTAGCGCTTGCAATCCCAAGGCCAGCTCCGCGGCCAGGCGCAACACCCGTGTGAGCACCTCCCGATGGACGGCCGGGTCCCGCACAATGCCTCCCTTGCCGACCTGTTCCGGACCGGCCTCGAACTGGGGTTTGATCAGCGCAATGATCCACCCCCCTTCCCGCACCAAACGTGTCACCTGGGGAAGCACGAGATGTAAGCCGATGAAAGAGACGTCCACGGTGGCGAGATCCATAGGTTCCGGTAACGTGTCTACGTGTCGGATGTTGGTGCGTTCCATGACCACAACGCGGGGATCTTGTCGCAACTTCCACGCCAGCTGTCCATAACCTACGTCAATGGCGTAGACCCGTCGGGCGCCCCGTTGAAGAAGCACGTCGGTAAATCCCCCGGTGGATGCCCCCACGTCCACGCATACCCAGCCGTCCACCGTGAGGTGCAAGTGATCCAGCATCGCAGCCAGCTTGTACCCACCACGACTCACATACGGCAGTCGTTCTTGCACGGTAATGGTGGCATCTACCGGCACGCGCTTGCCCGGTTTGTCCACGCGCGCGCCGGCCACGTATACCTTTCCGGCCAGAATAAGGGCCTGGGCTCGCTCGCGACTCTCCACCAGGCCGCGTTGCACCAACAACCGATCCAGTCGTTCTTTGCGCTGCCGTCCGCCCATCGTCCGGTCTCACTTGCCTCTCGTGGTCGCACTATATATGATGGGGCGGACACGGGCAAAGAGGCCAGTCACAACGGGTGTCTGTGTCGGGATGTGGTCATTCGACCCCACGAAAAGGAGGAAATAAGGCCTATGCGCACGGTGCGCGCGCTTTTCAAGACCATGCGCCCAAAGCAATGGACCAAAAATGCCTTTGTGTTCACCGCGCTGGTCTTTGACCGTAAGCTGTTTGTGCCGGACCCGTTGTTAAAAACTGTGCTGGCCTTCCTTCTCTTTTGTCTTGCTTCCGGGGTGGTATACATTATCAACGACCTGGCGGATATGGAGAACGACCGCCAGCACCCCACAAAACGTTACCGTCCGCTGGCGGCCGGGGAGCTCTCCCCACGGCTTGCGGCTTGGGCGGCCGGCCTTTTTGGGATAACGGCGCTGGGAGGTGCCCTGGCTGTAGACCAGGGTCTTGCGCTTATCCTTGCAGGCTACCTGGCCCTTCAGCTGGCATACTCTTTCTTCCTTAAACACCTGGTCATCATCGATGTGATGAGCGTGGCCGCCGGGTTTGTCCTGCGGGTGGCCGCAGGCGTTGTGGTGGTACAAGTGGAGCGTTTCTCCCCCTGGTTGTACGTGTGCACCACCTTACTCGCCCTCTTTATTGCCATTAACCGCCGCCGTCACGAACTGACCTTACTGGCGGACAACGCGGCCAATCACCGGCGCATCCTCAACGAGTACAGCCTCACTTTCCTGGACGAGATGAACAGCATGGTCACGGCCAGCACGGTCATCGCGTATTCGCTGTACACCTTCTCCGCTCCCAACCTGCCCGCCAACAACACGATGATGTTGACCATTCCCTTTGTGCTGTACGGCCTCTTTCGGTATCTTTACCTGGTGCACGTGAAAGGGGAAGGCGGCGCACCAGATGAGCTGATTTTGAAAGACATCCCCCTTTTGCTGACGGTGCTCCTGTGGATCGTCAGCGTGGTGCTGATCCTGTACCTTTTCCCGACGGGGAAGTAGCGCCAGGCTGGATTGTCCCGCACCACTGTGCAGCGCGCCCCGTTGCGAAACCACCTTGCGCCGGGAGGCGGTGGCGGGAGTGGATGCCTAACGCCACCTCTGGAGTTCATCCAGTAGCGTGTCGGGAGAGGGGATCTGCCATTGCTGGGCCCCTACATGGGCGTATCGCACTATACCCTCCCGATCCACGATGAAAACGCCCGGCCGCTGGCCGAGGGAAAGCCAACGGCTGGTAACCCCATATCGGTCAAAGACCTCGTGGGTCTCATCGGCCAGAAGGGGAAAAGGGAGTGGATGGCGACGGTAAAAGTCCGCCGCGTTGACTGGACGGTCCGGCGCGATGGCGAGCACCTCTGCGCCGAGGGCTTGAAATTGGGGATACTGTTGGCGCAACTGCGCCAGCTGCCGACGGCAGAAAGGTCAGAAAAAGCCGCGCAGGAAGACCAGCACAACAGGGCATGTTCCCCGATAGTCCGACAGGCGAACAATGGACCCATCCACGGCCGGCAGAGCAAACTCGGGCGCTACGTCTCCTACCTGAAGGGGGCGCATGTGTTCCCTCCTCACGCACTGTTGAAGCGTACACCGCTCGCCATCAGAATGCTCCCCAATTACAGTCGGGAAGAGCGCCGATGGGCGTACACGCTCTGAGCAAGCCCGATTAACATCAACATGGTTACCAAGTTGGTGCCACCGTAACTGACGAAAGGCAATGGAATGCCGGTCACCGGAAGTAGCCCAACGTTCATGCCGATGTTCACAAACGCTTGAAAGAAGATGATCAGCGCCACACCACTGGCCAGCACACGACCGTACATGTCCCGTGCCAACAGCGCGATGCGGATCAAACGGTAAAGTACGAACAGAAACAGCCCGATCACAAGCGTTGCCCCCAGGAATCCCAGTTCCTCGGCAATCACAGGAAAGATGAAATCGGTATGACGAACCCGCAAAAAATGCAACTGACTTTGGGTACCTAACTTATACCCCTTTCCTACCAGGCCACCGGATCCGATAGCGATCAGCGCCTGACGAACGTTGTACGTGGCTTGTGGATCGGCAGCGGGGTTGAGGAACAGCAGTACCCGTTGGCGCATGTAATCTTCGAGGGATAGCCAGATGAAAGGAAAGCCCACCAGACCGGCAATCGCCATACCGAACACATAGCGCCAGGCAAGCCCGCCTACAAACAGCATGCCCAAGCCCAGGAAGAGCACACTGATAGCAGTGCCCAAGTCCGGCTGAAGGTAAATGAGGAGCAGGGGCGGTATCAGCAGACCCAGGTACACCGCCACCGGCCAGAAGGAATGCAACTGTTTTTGGTGTTGGGCCAGGTAATGGCCTAAGGAGATCAGCAACAGTCCCTTGACCAGTTCGGCCGGTTGTACTTCGATAACGCCCAGGTCTAGCCAACGTTGAGCGCCCCCGCGCGCCACCCCGACCACATCAACGAGTAACAATAGCGCCAATGCCCCTATATACGCGGGCCACTGGAACGCGGGCAGCAAACGGTAGTCAAAGGCCGCAACCAGCACCAATACCACGGTTCCCACGGCCGCGTACATCAAGTGACGCCGGGCGTAATCCCTCAAATCGGGGGTGCCCAGCGTTGCACTTTCGATCATCGCCGCGCCCAGCAGAATCAGCGCGGCGACCCCCAGCAGTAACCACCAATCCAGACGTTGCCACGCGCGCCAGCTCATGGTGTTTTCGAGATGTGTTGAGAGTGTTCGGTTATTCGGTGCTCCTCACTTCTGTTCGCACGGCAGAGCAGTATCCCGCATAAAAAGAACGATGGATGCAGAAGACAATGCTCCTCTGCACCCATCGTTCCGGTTAGAAAATGGACTAAGCCACCATCACCGGCTACACAGCTCGTCGCAGAGCGATCCGGGCATCCAGGCGCAGTTCGCGGCCTTGGGGTATTAATTCTACCCGTACGTTGTCCGGATCAATGTCCAGGTGGTGCGTTAAGGTCCGGATCAAGTCCTCGCGCAAGTGTTGCAACTGCCCTGGCGAAATGCGCGCACGATCGTGCGCTATTACCCGTTCGAGCCGGGCTTTCGCCTCATGTCGACTTCCCCGATGACGGCTAAATACGCGCTGTACAACATTCATGATACCCTCCAGCGGTCGATGTAAGCTGCGATGTGTGCGCTGCTGGTTGTAATCCCATTATACCATAAAGTGTCAACTCCCAAGGATTTCGTTGTCCGAACGGTCGTTAAGCGACACTGTCCGGTTAGAAGCAGTACCCCCTAAGATGTCCCTTTTCTCCTACGTCCATTTCCTCATGGTGGCGGGCGTTCCCCGGTAATTTTACCCGGGGGCACATAATTTGACAGAGGAACCCGGGCACATCTATGGTACAGGTGAGTACACGAGTCAAGAACATAGGGAATAGGAGGCGCGCCGGAATGATGGCGCACTGGCAGAACGCTCTGCGGACGTTCGCGGAACGCCTGAACATGGCCGGTTTACCTTACAAGGTGGTGGGCAGCGCGGCCCTCGCTCTCCACGGGGTTCCTGTGTCCGTACAGGATGTGGACGTGGAAACCGACGAAGGGACGGTATATCGTATCCAGCGCCTCTTCTCGGAACACATGTTGGCCCCTGTGCAACTCCTCGCCACGGCCGAGTACCGGTCCCACTTTGGACGACTGTCCCTACAAGGGGTTACCTTTGAGGTGATGGGCGACCTGCACCGGGGGGAAAACGGCATCTGGGTGCCGACGTATACCCGGACGATCACCCACGTGCACTTGGATGGCGTAATCGTACCCACCTCATGGCCGGAGGAGGAAGTATTGGCGTACATCCGGCGAGGACGGCTGGACCGGGCGGCGCTGTGTTTGCCCTACTGTCAACAGGAACGCCTGGTCGCCCTCATTCGAGGCATCGTTCGGCCGGGAGTGTTGTAGACAACAACGTCGTCTCGCCCGATCCAACGGGTGGAACGGACAAATTTTCGTCATCCTTCTCACCTACCGTATAATCGGGCGTGGTGCCCCACGCTCCTGTACACGTGTCCCAACCCGTTCCCCTGACCGTGCCGGGGGGGACAGACCGTATATCCTAAAGGGGGCATGTGTAAAGTAGCCAACTATGCACGTGCTAACAGAGGGTGTGTCCACTCTGTTCACGTGGTGAGGCCTATTGGATGGAAATCTCGGGGGTGACGGTTAAATGTGTCATCCCCTTATGAACAGACAGGTGGAGAGCCATGCGTCGCGTGTTTCCCTTTACCGCTATCGTCGATCAGGAAAGAATGAAGCGTGCCCTTATCCTGAACGCCATCAATCCCGCCATTGGAGGGGTGCTCATTCGGGGCGAGAGAGGAACGGCCAAAAGCACCGCGGCCCGTGCCTTGGCCGCGCTCTTGCCCAAAATCCGGGTGGTGGCCGATTGTCCCTTTAACTGTAACCCCGATGATACCGCTCTTATGTGCGACAACTGTCGGGAACGGGTGGAGCGAGGGGAGGCATTGCCCGTGGCCGAAAAGCCCACCCCCTTTGTGGACTTGCCCGTGAGCGCCACGGAGGACCGGGTAGTGGGTACGCTGGACATCGAGCGGGCGATCAAGCACGGCGAACGTCACTTCGAACCTGGCATCCTGGCCGCGGCCAATCGGGGGCTTTTGTACGTGGACGAGGTGAACCTGTTGGACGATCACGTGGTAGACGTCCTGCTGGACTCCGCCGCCATGGGCGTGAACATCGTCGAGCGGGAGGGGATCTCCTTTTCCCACCCGGCCCGTTTCATCCTCGTAGGCACCATGAACCCGGAGGAAGGGGATCTTCGTCCCCAACTGTTGGATCGGTTTGGCCTGGCAGTGGACATTGTCGGTGTGCGGGACCCGCAGGCTCGCGTGGAGATCGTGAAACGCCGCTTGGCCTTCGAGCAGGATCCCGAAGGGTTCTGCCGTGCCTGGCAGGCCCGCGAAGAAGCACTCTCCCGACGTATCGCGGAAGCGCGCGATCGTCTAAGCCAGGTAACCTACACGGAACGGGATCTCTTCACCATTGCGGCCTTGACCGGTGAGTTCGAGGTCGATGGCCACCGAGCAGATATCACCATTCTGAAGACGGCACAAGCCCACGCGGCGTTTGAAGGCCGCACCCACATCACCGAACGGGATATCCTGCTGGCCGCCGAACTTGCCTTACCACACCGCCTCAAGCGGCAGCCCTTCCAGGACCCCAGCACCCAGATTGCCCAGCTGGAGCAGCGCCTACATCAGATTGAAGAACGACTGAGCCACCCACAGGCTGTGGACACCAGCTTCTCCTCCGCCGAGGGGGGAGAGCCTTCGGAGGCGATCTCGGCAGGTGCGGAAAAAAAAGTGCGGTAGCCGGTTATGAGGTCGATGCCAGCCCCATAACCGGCCACGGCGACCGAACATCTCCCTTGGTTCACGGTGACGATCGCGGGGATGGGGTGGGGCCGCTTCACCCTGTCCCGGTAGGACCACATTTCAAGGTGAAACGGCTGGATACACCCCTGGAACGCCTCACGCGTAACACTGCCGGACGCCGAAGTTCAGCCCGCACGGAACGGAAAAGTGGCCGATACATCAAAGCGCGTCCGGCACGCGGGCGTCCGCGTGACATTGCCTTTGATGCCACACTCCGTCAGGCCGCGCCACATCAGGTTCACCGTGAGCGGGCAAACGTTGCCTTCGTGGTGGAACGGGAGGATATCCAGGAGAAGGTTCGAGTCCGTCGCACGGCCAATCTTATTCTCTTTGTCGTGGATGCCTCCTGGTCGATGGCTGCGGCGGAACGCATGGAGGCCACCAAAGGCGCGGTTCTCTCGCTGCTCATCGATGCGTACCAGCGTCGGGATCGGGTGGGGCTGATCGTCTTTCAGCGGGAGCGGGCACGGCTGGTTCTACCGCCTACCTCCAGCGTAGAACTGGCCCAAAAGGCACTGCGTGATATCCCCGTAGGGGGCAAGACCCCCTTGTCCAGTGGCCTGTACCTGGCCTACCGGGTGATGCAGATCGCCCGACGCCGCGAACCGGAGTTGACCCCCCTCATGATTCTGCTCACAGACGGCGCCGGGAACGTGAGCATGACCGGCATGCCCGCTCAGGAAGAAGCCCTACGCATGGCCACCATCATCCGGCACGCCGGATTTCACGCGGTGGTTATCAACATGGAACATCCTGCCTTTGACCGGGGCCTGGCTCAAAAGCTGGCCAACGCGCTGAACGCGCCCTGCTATTCCTTGCCCGACCTTCAAGCCGAAAGCCTCGTGCACACGGTGAAGGCCGAGCTGGAGAGACGAGGCTAACCCAGGGCGCGGCATGATGCGATATCCGCCGTTGGCAGATCTGGCCTTGCCCGCAGTGGTGGCTATCTGGGAAAGTCCCTTTGTCACGGTGAAGGGTCAACACCTCGTGTAACCTTCGTGCGTTACCCCGCAGAAGGGACCACGGCGGGCAGGCCGACAATCATGCGCAGCAGCATTAAGCCGAATAGGTACACGAAAAATCCCACAATCACCGTGAGAATTGCTCGGGTCGTGTCGAAGTCCAGTGCTTGACGGATGGCCACTACCATGGCCACCAGAGCCCAGATCGAACCGATCAACCCCACGAGCGGGCCCAAACAGGGGATGAAGGAGAAAACGCCCAGGAGATTGGGTGTATAGGCGTAGCCGAGGGTACGGATTAGCTCCCCATAATCGGCTGTGCCGTTAAACAGCCGTGTGCCGACAAAGTAGGCAATCCACGCCCAGATGAAAAAGCCGATGAGTGCCCACACGCCCGCTGCCATCGCGCCGGCTACGGATACCGAAGTAAACAGACTTTGTACCAGTTGTCCCACCAGGTTGGCCGCCGTCACCACCAACACGACCAGCACAGCCTCCTGAGTGAGAGCCGGATTGGCTTCTACCTCCTCGTACAACATTACCTCCAGCCGAGCAGCACGCATCATGCGTTCCCACATGGGTCACCTCCTCCCACACGCGAACCATCGTTTTACCTGAAGGTAACGACGGGGGGACCACGGTAACATGTTACGAGGCCGGCCCGGAAGGGAAGACAAGCCCCTTAACATCTGGCCACCACGACCGATACCTGGGGCATGCTCACGCTTGTTACCTAACGTTTCTCTCCCAACCATACCATAAAATTGCCCATGTACCAAGTCCCTTCCCCGATATTCCGAGCCAGGAGCTTGTTTCTGCGCTCACGATATTATATACTAGGAGTGTTCAAAAGTTCATGACCTGCTCGTTGCCCCTGCCTCTCTCTCCCCAATTGGGAAGAGGGGCAGAGAGGTGAGGGTCGCTCTGAGCGCAAACTTGGGTGTGGAGGGACGAAGGCTTATGCCCATCAGTGCGGCATTGGCGCGCAAGTTGACGGAGATAGAGCCGCCCCTGCGAGAGGCGATGCTCCTGCTGGTGGAGGAGATTGAGAAACAGCGGGAGCAGATGGCCCAGCAGGTGACGAAGGAGGAGTTTCGGGAGTTGCAGGAGGCGGTGAGGGACCTGGTGCGCGCCACCAACCAACTGGCCGAGGCGCAAGCCCGCACCGAGGAACGACTTGAGCGGGTGGAAGCCGCGGTCGCACAACTGGCCGAAGCGCAAGCGCGCACCGAGGAACGGCTCAACCAGCTGGCGGAGGCCCAGGCGCGCACCGAAGAACGGCTCAACCAACTGGCCGAGGCGCAGGCGCGTACCGAGGAGCGCCTCGACCAGCTGGCGGAAGCCCAAGCCCGTACCGA
>WFWT01000149.1 GCA_015490995.1 Anaerolineae bacterium
GGCTCCGTGCCCATCTCTTCTTTGAGCCGCATGACGTTTGGTTGGGCAATAAGCTCGGAGACCAAGCTATCGGGATCGTTAGCGTCGCCAAAGTAGTTGGCACCGCCGATGCAGGTGGTGACACAGGCGGGCAGTTCTCCCTGTTCCAGTCGGTGTAAGCAGAAGTGGCACTTGCGCACGTTGCCAATGGGGGAGCCTCCGTTGCGCGGCCACTCCTCACCGTACTCGAAGTTGGGGAGCAATTCGTAGTCCATCTCTTGCGGGGTACCTTCGGTGTACAAATGTCCTGTGTCGAACGTGCGTGCTGAATAGGGGCACGCGGTCACGCAATAGCGGCAACCAATGCAGGCGTTGTAATCAATGACAACGATGCCGTCTGGCCGCTTCCAGGTGGCGCTTACCGGACAGACGAACACACACGGTGGATTGTCGCATTGCATACAAGGTCGCGGGATGAATCGACGGCGCACGTTGGGGAAGGTGCCTATCTCTTCCTCCAGCACGGGACGATACACCACACCAGGCGGGAGTTTGTTTTCAGCCACACAGCTCACCGTGCAGGCTGAGCATCCCACACACTTGCGCAGGTCAATGACCATGACCCAGCGCCGTTGTTCTGGTGGCTTCTGTAACGCCCGCTTGATGTCCTTCTGCATACGAACGAAGGTGTTTTCTTGTTCTAGAATGTCCGGCATCTTTCTCCACCTCCTTTGGGTGTTGCTTATCGATGGTTCATCCTCTCAGCTAGATTAGTATCTGGCGCCGGCGTAGGTGTGGGGCCGGTGAGAGGGGCGAGACGGCGATGAGCAAAGAGAACCATACGGCAACAAACTGCTTGTTCATCGGTTTCCCCCCAAGCAAATTGCATGGCAGGGAGCGATCAGCAAGAACATCTTTTACTCTTATCTTAGGGGAAAACGTTTGGGACGGGCAGCAGGGAAAGTTTGATTCTGGGCGCGCGAAATGTCAGGGAAAGCAGGATTGTTCTGCGGGGGAAAACCTGACAGGAGAGACGTTTAAAGGTTGGGTGTAGTCGCCTTCACAGGCAATTTATTCGTTCAATAGCCCACGATGGGCTGCATACTGGACCAACTGGGCACGTGTTTTCAATCCAAGTTTTTCCATGGCTCTCGCTCTGTAAGTCTCTACCGTCTTGACACTTAGCTGCAGTTGCTCGGCGATCTCCCGGTTGGTGTATCCCTGGGCTACACGACGGATAACCTGCTGTTCCCGTTCGCTGAGGTTGTCCCACGGGTCGTGGCTGAGTGGGTGGTGCGCGGGCAGGAGATTTTCCAGAAGGGCTTTCGTCATGGAAGGATGGATGTACACGTCCCCGCGCATGACGGCGCGAATGGCGGCCAGGAGTTCCTGGTCGGCCGCGGATTTTACCACGTATCCCACCGCACCTAGTCGCAGCGCCTCGCGCAGGTAATCCTCATCCGCGTGCATGGTGAGAACCAGGACACGCGCTGCGGGCGCGCGCTCGTGCAGCAAGCGCAAGATGTTCAGCCCGCTCGTGTCGGGCATGGTGATGTCCAGGAGGATGACGTCGGGCTGTAATTCAGCGGCCTTTTTCAGCGTTTCACGGGCTGTGCTTGCTTCGCCGATAGTGACCATGTCCCCTTGATTGTTGAGGAGCAAGCGTAAGCCAGCCCGTAATACTGCATGATCATCAGCAATGAGCACACGAATGGGTTTTCTGTCACTCATAAGGCGCTCTTCACTTCCGCGACCGTAGTCTGTTCTGTCGAGCTCTTCTTCTGCCTGTCCAGGGGAATGCGTACGTAGATGGTCGTGCCTCCCCCGGGTTGTGATTCGATGTCCAGTTGCCCGCCGAGCAATTGTGCTCGCTCGATCATGCCGTACAGGCCGAGACTGGTGCGCCCTACTTTTCGAGAAAGGACTTCGTCCACATCGAAACCGCGACCGTCATCTTCGACAATGACGGAAAGCATACCCTCGCGCACTTGGAGGAGGACGCTGATATGGTGGCATCCCGAGTAGCGGGCGGCATTCGTCAAGGCCTCCTGCACGATACGGTACACGGTCGTTTCGACTTCGGGGGGAAGACGGTGACCTTCCAGGGTGGAGGCTTCCATGGTGACCTGGATACCAAAGCGCTCTTGGTACTTGTTGATGTATCGCCGAAGAGCCGCTACTAACCCTAGATCGTCTAGAACAGAGGGGCGCAGGTCAAAGGCCAGGTGCCGCGCGCGTTCAATCGTGAGGGCAATGGTGGCCCGCATCTCCTCCAGACGTGCCTTCATTTCCCTAGGGGTACGGGCCTCTTCTATATTGCGTAAACCTACTATCAAGGAAGCCAGAGCCTGTCCCAGTTCGTCGTGCAACTCACGGGCAATGCGCTTACGTTCTTCCTCCTGGGCCTGGATAATACGCTGTAAGTAGAATTGCCGCATTCGCTCTCGCTCTGTACGTTCGGCTTCAGCGCGGGCTAGGCGTTCAACCATCTGGTTGAAGGCATCGGCCAGGTCGCCAATCTCATCGTTAGCCCAACGCTTGACCCGCTGTGAATAGTCGCCTTGAGCAACGCGTTGGGTAGCGGCTACAAGTTGCAGGATAGGGCGGGTCAAGACCCAAGTCAACGCATAGGCCGCGCCAATACCGAGCAAGAATGCGGCCAGAATGCCGAGCAAAATTTGCCATGTCACGGTATTTACCATGTCCCACACACGGGTTTCCTCCAGCCCCACGTGTACTATCCCGCCCCGGCCTTCAGACATGGGCACGGCTATGTCCCACATCTGGCCCTCTTCACTCTGGAAGGGCTGTACCCGATATTTTGTGTTCAGGGGGGCTTGGTTGATGTTCAGGAGAGCCGGGGGGAATCCGTCGTTAAAGGTGTGGGCGATGATTTGGTTCTCTGCGTTCGTGACGTAGATGTAGTGAACATCTGGGTTATGGTTCATAGTGTCTAGAAGAAGACGGTTGAGCGCGTAGAGGTCATCGGTGAGGACCAGGTCCACAGCCCGTGCAGAGATGTCCCGTGCGATGGCAATGCCCTGCTGGCGTAGTTGAGCACGGAATGCTTCCGCAAGGGTGGCGCGCACCAGAAACGTGACCACAATCCCAGGCACAATGACCATGAGAAGGACAATGCCCAGGATCTTTGTGCGTACACTAACCCCGCCGACCACTTGCCAGAGGCGATCTCGCCACTGGTGCCAGCGGGATACATCCGCGTTCATTGCTTCATTCTCCGGGCACGCTAAGGGCCCTTCTGCTTCTTGATCCGTTTCCTGAAGTGGATCGTAGCCGGAATTCTGTTTGGGGACAAACCATGCAGTTTCCAGTACCCCCCGGCCCTTTTCCCTTCTTGCTCCGTGTGGTCACCTACCAAGGGCAACGTTTTGGCAGTCGTTTTTGGTTCGACGCGTTCCCCCCGGGCAATGCGTCATCCTGGCGAGGAGAGAGGCTGTCCGGTCGGCGGGGTTGTCGGCTTACTCCGTTCGGGCAAAGGCCCACACCGCGGGTACCAGGAAGAGCATCCAGAACGCGATCAACACGACCACGTCCACGGCGATGGGATACAAACGCAAGGTGGCCAGCACGGCTTCCGAGACCCGGTGCTGGAGCAATACCTGACGAATAGGATCCACCCCATAGGTCATGGGATCAAGGCGGGCAAGCCATTCCATCCACAGGGGCACCCCCCGCAAGGGAAAAAAGGCCCCACTCAGGAAAAAGACCGGCATCATGACAAAGTTGATGATCATGTGGAACCCTTCCATGGAACGGGTGCGGGCGGCGAACAGCACTCCGAGGGAGGTCATGGTTGCCGCGGTGAGCCACATCAACAGCAGCAACACCAGGATCTGGGCCGGCGTGAGGGGGATGCCCAGGAGGGGCGCTAAGAGCAACATGAGCACACCCTGAAACAAGGCCACCGTACTTCCTCCGGCGACCTTTCCCAATGCCACCGACACGCGGGACACCGGGGCTACCAACACTTCCTTCAGGAAGCCGAATTCCCGGTCCCAGACAATGGAGACCGCGGAGAAAACGGCGGTAAAGAGCACGGCCATGGCGATAATGCCGGGAAACAGGAAGGCCGTATAATCCAGCTCGCCGCCCCCCAGGTCGGAAATGGCAGGAGAAAGGCCTACACCGAAGATTACCAGAAAAAGTATCGGCTGGCCGAGGGCGGCCAGGATACGGGTTCGGTCTCGGGAAAACCGTATCACGTCCCGTAACCAGATGGTGTACACTGCCATGAGTTCGTGTCGCCACGACATCGTTAATGCCTCCTCCGTGAACGGACCGCCATGCGCATGCGGGCCATGCTGTCAGCCCCTTCATCCCGGATGGCCCGCCCCGTGAGTTTGATGAAGACGTCTTCCAAGGTGGGCCGGCGCAGGGAGATACTCTGCACTTCCAGGGGCGGGTCACCGTTGCTCAACACCTGCACTACCTGCGGGACCATCCGTTCGCCCTGGGGCAACTCCACCATCACCACACCGTCCACTACCCGCGGTTCCACCTGCAAACGGGTCCGCAACCGTTCCACCGCGCGGGTTGGGTCCGACGTGCGCACGTGAATGACGTCTCCACCCACGGTCGCCTTGAGGTTCTCGGGAGTGTCCAACGCGATAATGCGCCCGTGGTCGATGATGGCGATGCGGTCCGCGTGCTCTGCTTCTTCCATGTAGTGGGTGGTGAGAAAAATGGTAACGTTCTCTTTCTCGCGCAGGCGAAAGATGTAATCCCAGATGTGACGTCGGGTCTGAGGATCCAGGCCAAGGGTGGGTTCATCCAGGAACAGGACCCGGGGTACGTGCAACAACCCACGTACGATTTCCAGGCGTCGCTTCATCCCCCCGGAAAACGTGCGCACCAGGTCGTGCGTGCGATCGGCCAGCTCCACCATGGCCAACAACTCTTGGGCCCGCCGTTCGAAGTCGGAACGTTGCATGCCGTACAGCATAGCGTGGAACCGCAGGTTCTCCCACGCGGTTAACTGTTCATCCAGGCTGGGATCCTGAAAGACCAGGCCAATCGAGCGCCGCACGGCAGCCGGCTGGGTACACACATCATATCCTGCCACCCGGGCAGTGCCCGCGGTAGGGCGCAGCAGGGTGCACAACATGTTGATGGTAGTGGTTTTCCCCGCGCCATTGGGGCCTAGGAAACCGAAGATCTCCCCCTGCTCCACGTCAAAAGTGACTCCGTTCACCGCGATGAGGTCACCAAAACGCCGCACCAAATCACGGGCCTCAATGGCCTTCATCGTTTTCCCCCTTCTGGGCCACACGTGTTGACCGGCTGTTATTTATTACGTGTTCTCCGCTGCACAGGAGCATATCCTATATCTCCCTTTGTACGGTTGAAACCTCTGCAAGGCCGGCGCATCTCAAGGGCAAGACCTGCCTTCCTGGAAGAGGAGCGTGTATCTAAAATTGAGAGCAAGACGGCCCAAATAGGTGATAAAGCCTTCCCTGCATACTAGCCAGAAGGACGTGTTGCCGTCAAAGCACAGGGGGGAGATGGCGAAGTCCCAGGAATTTTTTGCCATTTTCACTGCGAAAATTGACAAAACCCCGGCGGGGATGCTATACTCGCCTCACAGTGAGGAGGCAGCGGGGCAGGTGAAGGAAGGACGGGTAAAGCCCATGCGCGAGGTGGCCCGCTTTCAAGGCACCCCGGCGGAAGCGGTATTGCAGGTGTTGTTACGCCGGGGGCCGATGACGGTCAAGGAACTGCAGGAAGCGTTACAGCTGAGCAGCACAGCGGTCCGTTTGCACCTTAACCGCTTACAAACAGCAGGCCTGGTGGTCACTGCGGAGGAACGTCGGGGCGTGGGGCGGCCGGTGAAGGTGTATTATCTGACCGAGAAGGCGCGCATGGCTATGGGGTCCCATTCGGAGACCCTGGCTTTGACCCTGTTGGAGGAGATCCTCCGCCTGGAAGGGCCGGAAAAGGTCCGTCTGTTGCTCCGGCGAGTTTCTGACCGCCTGGCCGTCACGTACAGCCAAGAAGTGCGTTCGGCCAATGTGCACCGTCGGGCCCAGGAGCTGGTGCAAGCCCTGGCCCAGCGGGGCATTGTGGCCGAGGTGGTTGAGGACGAGAACGCCATTGCCATCCGTGAGTACACCTGTCCGTACCATGAGTTGGCTCAGGATTATCGGGCCATCTGCGAGATGGAACAGAGCATGATGTCCCAAGTGCTGGGGCTGCCGGTGGAGTTAAACGAGTGCATGATGGACGGACACCGAGGGTGCGTGTTCATGGTTGCCGTTCCTTCAGAAGGGGATTCACCGTCTCAACAGACGATCATCTCAGAAGAAAGGAGTTAGAGGTAGAGAGCCATGGCGAGTGTATTGGAGATTCGGGACTTGTATGCAGGCATTGAGGGTCAAGAGATTCTGAAGGGCGTGAACCTCACGTTGCGGCAGGGGGAGATTCACGCCCTTATGGGTCCGAACGGCTCGGGCAAGAGCACGTTGGCCTACATTATTATGGGCCATCCGCACTACGAGGTGTACAGCGGTGATATTCTGCTGGATGGTGAGAGCATTTTGGAGATGGCGCCCGACGAGCGGGCCCGCGCCGGTATCTTCCTCGCTTTCCAGTACCCCGTGGCCATTCCCGGCGTCACGGTGGCCAACTTTCTGCGTCAGGCCGTCAGCGCCGTGCGAGGTTACACGGCCCAAAAGGACGAGGAAGGCCCGGTGGGCTCGAACCTGATTCCCATGCGGGAGTTCCGCAAGGAGCTCACCGAGGCGATGCAGTTGGTCGGCATTGACCCCTCCTTTGCTCGCCGCTACCTGAACGACGGTTTCAGCGGCGGGGAAAAGAAGCGCATGGAAATCCTCCAGCTGGCCATGCTGCGGCCCAAGTTTGCGGTGCTGGATGAGACCGACTCCGGCCTGGACATCGACGCCGTGCGCGCGGTGGCCGAAGGGGTCAATCGCCTTGTGGGTCCGGAGCTGGGGGTGCTGGTCATCACGCACTACCAGCGCATTCTGAACTACATTCAGCCGGACCGGGTACACGTGATGTACGACGGTCGCGTCGTCCTGTCCGGTGGGCCGGAGCTCGCGCTCCAGCTGGAGGAGAAGGGCTACGATTGGGTGCGACAGCAGTTTGGTAACGCCGTCAAGGCATAATGCGGTTCAACACAGTGTGGGGATGCACATTTTTAAGGAGGGACAACGATGGCCACAGAACGTGACCGGGAGCTGCTGGCAGGGATCGGCGAAGATTACGAAGAGCGTTACGGGTTTCGCGATCCGGAGAAGTACGTGTTCAAGCCCCGGCCGGGCTTGGATCACGAGATCATAGACATCATTTCCGACATGAAGGGCGAACCGGATTGGATGCGCCAGTTCCGGCATGAGGCGCTGGACATCTTCTGGAAGAAGCCCATGCCCACGTGGGGCCCCGACCTCTCGTCCATTAATTTTGACGAGATCTACTACTACATTAAGCCCACGGACCGACAGGGGCGCACATGGGATGAGGTGCCCGAGGAGATCAAGCGCACCTTCGAACGCCTGGGCATCCCTGAGGCCGAACGCAAGTTCCTGGCCGGAGTCGGAGCCCAGTACGAATCGGAGGTGGTCTACCACTCCCTCAAGGAGGAGTGGGAAAAGAAGGGCGTGATCTTCCTGGACACCGACACAGCTCTGAAGGAATACCCGGACCTGTTTCGGGAATACTTCGCCACTGTGGTGCCTCCCTCGGACAACAAGTTCGCCGCCCTGAACAGCGCAGTCTGGTCGGGAGGTTCTTTCATCTACGTGCCGGAAGGGGTGCACGTGGACATCCCTCTGCAGGCGTACTTCCGCATCAACGCCCAGAACGTGGGCCAGTTCGAGCGCACGCTTATCATCGCCGAGAAGGGCAGTTATGTGCATTACATTGAGGGGTGTACTGCCCCCATCTACGCGGAGGAAAGCCTTCACGCCGCGGTGGTCGAGATCATCGTGAAGGAGGGGGCTCGCGTCCGGTATACAACCATTCAGAACTGGGCCAAGAACGTGTACAACCTGGTCACCAAGCGAGCAGTGGCCTACGAAGGCGCTACCATGGAGTGGATCGACGGCAACCTGGGGTCCAAGGTCACTATGAAGTACCCTGCCGTCTACCTTCTGGGCAAGGGCGCCCACGGTGAGGTGCTTTCCATCGCCTTCGCCGGTAAAGGACAGCACATCGACGCGGGCGCGAAGATCATCCACGCGGCCCCGTACACCACCAGCCGTGTGATCTCCAAATCCATCAGCAAGGCCGATGGCCGCTCCTCCTACCGTGGCCTGCTGAAGGTGGGCCGCGGCGCGCATCACTCTAAGGCGAACGTGGTGTGCGACGCCCTGCTCTTGGACCCTGAGTCCCGCACCGACACTTACCCGTACATCGAAATCGCCGAAGATGACGTGGAGATTGGCCACGAGGCCTCGGTGAGCAAGATCGGTGAGGAGCAGCTCTTCTACTTGATGAGCCGTGGCCTTAGCGAGGAAGAAGCTGCCACCATGATCGTGGCCGGCTTCATTGAACCGATGACCAAGGAACTGCCGATGGAGTACGCGGTCGAACTCAACCGCCTCATCCAACTGGAAATGGAAGGCTCCATCGGATAATACGATATCGGGTATCAGGTATTAGGTGGTATGCCCAATACCTGATACCCAATACCTAACATCCAATACCACGGAGGTACAAAGCAACCGTGAGCGTGAAAACCGCAACCACAACCCAATTCAGCGCGGAAGCCGTACGGGCGCTGTCGGAGCTGCTGGATGAGCCCGGGTGGATGTTGGACCTGCGCCTGACAGCCTGGCGTTTCTTCGAGGAGATTCCTTGGCCGACAGGAACGGAAGAAACATGGCGCCGTACTTCCTTACGGGGGTTTCGGCTGGAGAACTATCGCCCCTTCGTGCCCGACGTGCTGACCGAGGTGGAAGCAGAGGCGGACCTGGAAACCATTTACCGGGAACACCTGGCCGAGCTGGTCTCTGCCGGGGAACTGGTTATGGACGAGGGTCGGGCCTTCTACCATCGCCTGGACGACACGTTGGCCGCGAAGGGGGTCATCTTTACGGACCTGCACACTGCGGTGCGCGAGTACCCAGAACTGGTACAGCGCACCTTTGCCCAGCAGGTGCCTCTGGACGCCAACAAATTCGCCGCACTCCATTACGCCTTCTGGCGCGGTGGGACCTTTCTGTACGTGCCGCGTAACGTGGAGGTCACCCTGCCCTTCCAGACGTTGGCGCGCTTGAGCCAGCCTGGCGCCGGCGGGTTTTATCACACCATCGTCATCACCGAAGAAGGGGCCAGCGTCACTTTAATGGAGGACTTCTTCGGTGGTGAGCGGGGCTTCCATGCCGGTGTGGTGGAGCTTTATCCGGGACCTAATAGCCGGCTCCGTTACACCCACGTACAGAACTGGGAACCCACCCTCTGGAACTTCGGCACCCAGCGCATCCGGGTTCCCAGGGATGCCGAGGTCGTGCACCTCATTGCTTCCTGGGGCAGTAAACTCAGCAAGGTGTGGGTTACCTTGGACTTGGTGGAGCCGGGTGCTCGAGGCCAACTGCTGGGGCTTTACTTCACCACGGACCACCAGCACATCGATCACCACACTATGCAGAACCATCGCGCGGCCAATTGTAGCAGCGATTTGCTCTACAAAGGGGCCTTGAAGGACACCAGCCGTTCCGTGTACCAGGGCTACATTAAAGTCTGGCCCGGGGCACAGAAAACGGATGCTTACCAGGCCAACCGCAACCTGTTGTTGGACGGTCGGGCTCGCGCCGACTCCATCCCCGGCCTGGAGATCGAGGCCGACGACGTGCGTTGTACGCACGGCGCGACCGCCGGCCAGATCCCGGAAGAATACCTCTTTTACCTGGAAAGTCGGGGACTGGACCGGCCCACGGCTGAACGGTTGATTGTGGCAGGGTTCTTCCAGGAAGTTCTGGAACGGGTGGACAACGCGGATGTGCGCCGCAAGTTGGAAACAACCATTGCGGAGCGCCTGGATGTGGACGTGGCGGACCTGGGGCTGGAGGTGGACAATAACACCGACCACAACGGGTAACCGATGGGAACCCACACCGAGCGTAGCGGTTCCCCACCGGCACCCTACCCCCGGTGCTCGAAGGCAGGGAGAGACCTCCCTGCCTTCGACTGTTGGCTGTTGTCCACCTGCACCGGGTCGGCAATAGGTGCTCCCGTCAACCGGGTTTATAATGGAAAGCACTACGTTTGTCGGTCCTGTCACTTTCGGTAGGCGAGAACGGGAGTAATAGGTGTCGGGATAGGGCAGCCTACGTCTCAGGTCTCAACGGCGCAGGCAGCAAGAAAGGGGAAGAAAGCATGACCACCACAACACGCACCCTGGATCCGGTCCGCATCCGTGACGACTTTCCCATCCTCCACCGTCAGGTGCACGGAAAGCGGTTAATCTACCTGGATAACACTGCCTCAACTCAAAAGCCGCGGCAAGTCATTAACGCCCTGGTGCAGGTTTATGAGGAGGTGTACGCGAACGTGCACCGGGGCATTCATTATCTCAGTGAGGCAGCTACGGAACGTTACGAAGGCGCGCGGCGCAAGGTGGCTCAGTTCATCAACGCCCGCTCCCCGCGAGAGGTTATCTTCGTGCGCAACACCACCGAGGGCATCAACCTGGTAGCCTACGCGTGGGGAATGGCCAACCTCAGGCCCGGCGATGAGGTGCTGATCACAGAAATGGAGCACCACTCCAACATTGTGCCGTGGCAGATCATTTGCGAACGCACCGGGGCCACCTTGCGATGGGTGCCTGTAACCCCCGATGGTTACCTGGACCTGGACGCGCTGGAACGATTACTCACAGAACGTACCCGTCTGTTTGCCTTCACCGCGATGTCCAACGTGGTGGGCACCATTAACCCGGTACAGGAGTTGGTGGCGCGTGCCCACGCTGTGGGTGCTCTCGTCTTGGTGGACGGGGCCCAGGCGGTCCCCCATCTGCCGGTAGATGTTCAGGCATGGGATTGCGACTTTCTCGCCTTTTCAGGGCACAAGATGTGTGGCCCCAGTGGCATCGGCATTCTGTACGGAAAGCGCCAACTGTTGGAAGAGATGCCCCCCTTTATGGGCGGAGGGGAGATGATTCGCGAGGTGAAGATGACCGGCTCCCGCTGGAACGAAGTGCCGCACAAGTTTGAGGCGGGCACACCGGCTATCGCGGAGGCCATTGCCTTAGGCGCCGCGGTGGATTACTTGAGCCAGTTGGGCATGGAGCAGGTCGCTGCCCACGAACGTCAGCTGGTCCGTTATGCCTACGAACGACTCCAGGATATCGGGGGGCTGAAGATTCTGGGCCCGGGCCCAGATGACCGGGGAGGGGTCCTGGCCTTTGTCATGGAGAGCGCCCACCCTCACGACATTGCCGCTATCCTTGATGCCGAGGGCATTGCCATTCGTGCCGGACATCACTGTGCACAACCTTTACACGATCGCTATGGCCTTGTCGCTTCGGCACGGGCCAGCTTTTACATCTATAATACGGAAGACGAAGTAGACGCGTTGGCCCTTGCTCTGCATCGTGTCAACCAAGTATTCGGATAAACGGTAGCCGCCAGCCATGTACGACCTGTATGCCGAAGAGATACTCGATCACTACAAGTTCCCGCGCAATAAAGGTCGGATGGACCAGCCCGACCTTATCTATCACGACACGAATCCCTTCTGTGGGGATGAAGTGACCATTATGCTGAAGGTGGAGAACGGTCGGGTGGTCGACGTGAAGTGGGATGGCCGGGGATGTACCATCAGCCAAGCGGCTGCATCCATGCTGAGCGAGGCCATCAAGGGTAAACCCCTGGAAGAACTTCGGCACTGGGGCCGAGAGGAGATGCTGGACCTGCTGGGTATTCCCTTGGGGCCGGTGCGTATCAAGTGTGCAATGCTCCCCCTGAAGGCCCTTAAGGCGGCTGCCTGGGGGATCACTGCATGGCCCCATGAGGAAGAGGCGGACACCTCGTCCCCCCGCCAGAAACCCTGAAACACACCATCCCACGGAGTGGAGGCGTATAATGGGTTGGATAAAAGTGGCCAATGTCGATGAGATTCCTCCCAACAGCCGGAAGGTCTTCGACCTGGAAGACCTCAGCATTGCGGTGTTCCACGTGGACGGCGAGTGGTACGCCATTGAGAACCGGTGTACCCACGATGATGGCCCGCTCGTGGAGGGTGATATGGTGGACAGCTATGTCGTGGAATGCCCGCGGCACGGTGCCCGTTTTGACATCCGTACCGGTGATGTGGTGCGGATGCCGGCTTTTGAACCTGTGCCCGTCTTTGAGGTAAAAGTGGAAAACGGCGAGGTGTTGGTTAACGTGGAAGAGTGATGTTTCCGGTTGAAACGGTACCTCCTAAGGGCAATGTTTTGATCGGTCAATCAGGTGATGTTCTAAGGAATCGCAGAAGGAGGCGTGCTCATGAGCGAAGAGACCAAGGCCCCGACCGAGGGAACGCCCGAACCGACGTCGGCCGGTGACCTGGGTGTGACGCCGGATGACATTCGCCAGGTGCTGAAAGATCACGTCTACGACCCGGAAATCGGTATCAACATTGTGGACCTCGGACTGGTGTACGATATCCAGGTTCTGCCCGACGAAAAGAAGGCCATCATCACCATGACATTGACCAGCCCGGCCTGTCCGGTGGGGCCTCAGATTCTTGCCGCGGCCCAGCGCTGGGTCCACGAGAAATTCCCGCAGTTGGACGAGGTGGAGATCAACCTCGTCTGGACCCCGATGTGGAATCCGTCCATGATGAGCGACGAGGCCAAGGACCTGTTGGGCATTTTTTAAGGCGAAGGGTGTGGGCCGGGGATAAGGACTCCGGCCCACACGTTCGTTGCCGCCAAGTGAATTGCAGCGCAGAGGCAGGAGCCGCACGTGCGGGGGAAACCCGGATATACTACAGACCAGATTTACCGCTGGCTGTTACGGGGGCGCTGGTTGGTTCCCGCGTTCATTGTGGCGGCCTCCGCCCTCCATGAGGTGATTTTGCGTCTCCTGCAACCCCTTGTGCCCCCCGCCTTCCACCCCTGGACGCCGGTCCTTGTCTACGGCTTTACCGGCACCGTGGTGACTTGGTTGGGCCTTGGCTACCTGGCAGAGCTCATCCACGCTCGTGGCAAGGCAGAGACAGAACTTCGTCGTGCGTACGAGCAACTGAAAGAAACCCACCGTCGTCTCCTGGCCATGCACGACATCGGTCGGGAAATTGCCCAAGCCGCGGACATGCGTCAGGTGCTGGAAGTGGCCGCCCGCGCCCCCGTGAAGCTGGCCAACGCGAAGGGTGCCACGGTTCTCACGTTCGATGAGGAACACAACCGCCTGCACTTGGAAGCCGCGTGGGGGCTCAGTGAGCAATACCTCGAGCGCTTTCGCGAACGGCTGAACGCGGGTCTCGTGGCCGAGCGCTGTCGCCAGTGTACCATGTTGGAGGCCCACGTCTCTGATGATTGTCCCCTCTTTGACGGCCTGCAAGACCTCGCGGTGCAGGAAGGGATCGGCTCCCTGGCGTGCCTTCCCTTCGGCCGCGGTGAGCGCCGGGATGGTATTATTACGGCGTATTTCAGCTCCCCCAACGGCCCTCCTGAGGACGATGTCCAGCTGTTGGCCATAGTGGCCGCGGAGATCGCCAGCGTGTTGGAAAGCCTCCGCCTTCGTCGCCAGCAAGTAGAAGCGCTCCACGAGTTCGAACAGGTGCTGGACGGTCAGAAGGACGATGTCCTCCTGGGACAACATTTGCTCCACATTACCCTCTCCGTGTGGGATGTGGATTGCGGTGCCCTTTACCGGTGGGAGAACGGCGAAGATCGGTGTGCGCTGGTGTGCCTTCTCCCGGAGGACAAAACCCCTCCGGAGGCCCTGGCCCATCTTATGAAGGACACGGCCTGTCAGGTGCGCCAGACGCGCGCTCCATACGTCATTCCTGACATCCAGGTCGTGCTGAACCGCTCCTCAGGTGAGGGGTCAATTCAGGGGTCCATCGCGGGTATTCCCCTCCTGACCGGCTCAGATGTGCTGGGCGCAATGGTGTTGGTCGCGGATACGCCGGGTTTCTTCCGGGCCCAGCACGTTGCCTTTCTCCTCTCGGTCGGACACTACGCGGGCCTGGTGCTCACCAACGCCCGCCTGCAAGCGCAGGTGGAACACATGGCCGTCCTGGAAGAACGTTATCGCCTCGCTCGGGAGATCCACGACGGTCTGGCGCAATCGCTCACTTTTATTGGGTGGCGGTTGGACCGAGCAGCTCACCTTATGCAACAAGGCCGGTGGGAAGTGTTGGAAACGGACCTGGAAGATATCCGCCGCGCGTTGCGAGAGGCCTACCTAGATGTGCGTGAAGCCATTGACGGTCTGCGCTTGAACCTGGAACATCCGGAAGGGCTCGTGGGCGCCTTGCGGGAATACATCGCCACCTTCCAGGCTC
This sequence comes from Anaerolineae bacterium, assembly GCA_015490995.1. Taxonomy (GTDB): domain Bacteria; phylum Chloroflexota; class Anaerolineae; order JAADDB01; family JAADDB01; genus S141-23. Next base: position 14,455 of record WFWT01000149.1, read on the forward strand.
GTACCGGCCTGTACGTGACCCTCGACGCGTGCGTAGACCCGGCAGTTATCCCGCCGGAAGTGGCCGTCCACCTGTTGCGCATCGTACAGGAAAGCTTGACCAACGTCCGCAAGCATGCACAGGCTACTCGGGTGTGGATTCAGCTCACCCACGAAAACGGTTACCTCGTCTTGTGCGTAGTAGATAACGGGCGAGGGTTTGACCTCAGCGCTCCCCGCACCCGAGAGCATGTGGGGCTGAGCAGCATGCGTGAACGTGCCGAAAAATTGAACGGCACCTTCCACTTGGAAAGTCACCCCGGTGTGGGTACGCGCGTGGTGGTCCGGGTGCCCCTCCGCTCGATAACTACATTGATGGAGGTACACACTCCGTGATTCGAGTATTCCTGGTGGACGACCACACGGTCGTACGGCAGGGATTGCGTTTGATCCTGGAAGATGCGACTGACATGACCGTGGTGGGCGAAGCTGCTACGGCCCAGGAAGCCCTGCATCGGGTGCCCGCGGCTCAGCCGGACGTGATTTTGCTGGACATCCATCTGCCCGACCAGAGTGGTGTGGCCATTGCCCGAGACCTCCACCGCCTCGTGCCCACCACCCGTATTCTCATCTTGACCGTGTCCGACCGTCATGATGACGTGTTTGAAGCCCTGCAAGCTGGCGCACGGGGGTACATCCTAAAAAGCGCCAGCGCTGATGAGGTTATTGCTGCCATCCGTCAAGTGATGAGCGGAGGCGTTGTCCTCCCTCCCGACGTGGCCGCCCGCTTGGTGGAGGATCTCACACAGGAGACCACGGCCGGCAGTCCCACCCAGGAACCTCTCACGGCTCGCGAACGGGAGGTGCTCCGTTATCTGGCCGGCGGCCTCTCCAACAAGGAGATCGCCCATCAGCTGGGCATCTCGGAGAACACGGTGAAATCCCACGTGCGACACATTTTGGCTAAACTCAACGTGCGAAGCCGGGTGGAGGCGGCCACGTATGCCGTGCGAATGGGTCTCGTCCCCGAACGGGAGTCTTCTCCTCGATTTCGAGACACCGTAACTTGAGCCCGCCTGATGGGTGTTGCCCGAAGCATAACGCTGACACACGCGCTGCCAAGGTACCGCGAGTGTGCCCCGTGAACGCGGCGTCCCTTGCCCCCTCCGGTCCCGGCGGGCGGTGGGAGGATCCTGCCCCACCGTTCATGGAAACCCCTACGAGCAACTGTTGAACGGGTAATAACAAAGGAGGCAACATGAGCTACCAGTACCTGATTGTCGAACGACCGGCGGATGGGGTCGCTCTGGTGCGGTTGAACCGTCCCCGACAATACAACGCCCTCAACTTGCAGGTCCTTACCGAACTGGCCCACGCATTTCAGACGTTGGACAACGACGAGAGCGTGCGGGCCATTGTGCTCACGGGCAACGACAAAGCGTTTGCCGCGGGGGCGGACATTAAAGAGATGCTGGAAAAGCGGCCCCACGAGATGAAGAACGCGCCCTTTATCAGCGGTTGGGACGCTGTTGCCCTGGCTCGCAAGCCGGTCATCGCCGCCGTCTCCGGGTATGCCTTGGGGGGCGGGGCAGAACTGGCCTGGGCATGTGACATCATTATCGCTAGTGAGACAGCGGTCTTCGGTCAGCCGGAGATCAATCTGGGCATCATCCCAGGCGCGGGGGGCACGCAGCGCTTGGCCCGCACGGTGGGCAAGTACCTCACCATGGAGATCGTCCTCAACGACCGTCGCCTCACCGCGGAAGAAGCCGCGCGTTTTGGCCTGGTCAACCACGTGTATCCCGTCGATACCTACCTGGAGGAGGCCATCAAGTTGGCCGCCAAGATCGCGACACGGGCGCCGCTGGCCGTCCAGTACGCCAAGGAAGCCGTGCTTTACGCGTACGAAGCCCCCTTACAGGCCGGTCTGCAACACGAGCGTCTGCTGTTCTACACGCTGTTCAGCACAGAGGACCAGAAGGAAGGCATGCAAGCCTTCATCGAGAAGCGCGCTCCCCGCTGGCACGGCCGGTAATCGCTCCATGAATTCGGCAGAACCTTGGCCCCAGGTATACATCACCCGAAAAGGGCGCCGCGTGCTCATCCGACCTGTCCGCCCTGACGACGCGGAACGAATGGTCGCGTTTCTCGCGCGCCTTTCACCGGAAACGCGCTACCGCCGTTTCCACATGCCCGTGCCTGACCCTCCACGTCGGGAATTGCTGCGCCGGTTAGGCGAAACGGTTGACCTCCCCCCACAGCGAGGCATGGCCCTTATCGCGCTTACGGATGACACCATAGTGGGCAGTGCTCGTTGGGTGAGGGAACAGGAAAACGCCAGCGCGGAAGCTGCCGTGGTGGTGCAGGACGACTATCAGGGCGAAGGCATCGGCTCCCTCCTTCTGCGCGGCTTGGTCCAGACCGCCCGCGCCGCAGGGGTGACCACATTGTACGCGTACGTCCATCCTGACAACAGACGCATCTTGGACCTGTTACGCCGAGCTCAACTCCCTACTTCTACCCGCCTGGAAGGTCCTCTTATGCGGGTGGAAGTGGATATCAGCAATTGGTCCGATGCGGTGACCGAACGTACAATGAACCCAACACGGTCTGAGAGGTCTTCATACTCTGAGGATGGGGCATAACATGCGTATCTCACACCATCCCGTTTACCGGTTTGTTCTGTTGGCCGTTCTTCTTACCGGTCTCCTGTGGAACACCGGTTGGGCCGCGGATGGTCCCTGTACCGACGACATATACGAAGACAACGACACGCCTGCTGCGGCTGCCCCCATCACCCCGGGCAGCTACGAGAACCTCGTGATCTGCCCGGATGATTCGGACTGGTACCGTCTGCAGTTGCCGGCCAATACCGAAGTGACGGTGACGATTCGCTTTGTCCACGCCCAAGGGGATCTGGACCTCTATCTCACCACACCCTCCGGTCAACGGATTCTGGCAGCCAGTACCTCCCAGGATGACGATGAAACGCTCAGGTATCAGAGCACTGTCCCCGCGGAGGTGCTGATTTACGTGACCGGCTATCAGCAAGCCCATAACACCTACGACATGACGATCACTTTACAGACTATCGATGACCAATATGAGGACAACGATCGTATTGAGGAGGCCGTCCTCCTCATGCCCGGCACATACTCCAACCTCATCATCGCGCCCAACGACCCTGATGTCTTTGCCGTGGATGTTCCGGCTTCCAGCGTGTTGCAAGCCACCATCTTCTTCACCCACACCTTGGGGGACTTGGACCTTTATCTCATCGATGCCTCAGGGCAACGTACCCTGCGCTACAGCACATCCGCGACCGACAATGAGCAGGTGATATATCCGGTCTCTCAGGCACAACGGTTGTACCTCTACATCGAGGGATATCGAGGAGCCAGCAATACGTATGATCTGGTACTGCAAGTGGAACCTCAGGGAGCCTGTACAGAAGACCCCTTCGCTCCGAACCACACGCCTGCTGACGCTGTAGCCATTGAACCCGACGTGTACTCTTTGGTCCTGTGCCCTGAACGGGAAGACTGGTTTCGGCTGAGACCTGACACCGCGGGCCGCGTGACCGCTCGCCTGACCTTTCGGCACATGCTGGGTGACCTTGATCTCGTTCTGTGGAACGAAAGTGCTCAGCAGGTGCTCACCGCTAGCCGTGGCGCTACGGACGAAGAGGAGATCACCTGGGTAATAGATGGAGGGACTGAACTCTTGCTTCAAGTTAAAGGTACCGATATTAGCCTGAGCGTACCTTATAGCTTGACGTACACCTTTGAACTGCCGACACCCACTCCGACCCCTACACCGTCCCCTACACCGACTTTATCCCCTACCCCAACCCCTACCCTCACGTTCACTCCCATACCCACCTC
>WFWT01000150.1 GCA_015490995.1 Anaerolineae bacterium
AGAATGCGCAGGTTCACCCGGCCGCGGGTGAGCCGTTCGATTTCCGGCGCCAGGGCTTCCATGGCCGTGTTCACCAGGTTCGCGCCCATCGCGTCCCGCACGTCCAAAATCACGTGCACCACCAGCATGGGGCCGACAGGCGTGCGGGGCAGGACGCGCACGCGCACGTCCCGGGCGCCCCCGCCCCGCGCCACCAGCGTGGGATGCACCGCGTCCACCTTGGCCATGAGGTCCGCGCGGGCACTCTCCACCGCCCGGCGGGCCGCCTCCAGGTCCGGCACCTCCAGCACCTGGATCTGGCCGATCATCCAGGGCGCGGTGCTGCCGGTGAGGAAGCCTCCGCCCGCGCGGGCAATACGGGCCGCGTTGCTCACCGCGGCCACCACCGAGGGTTCCTCGATGGCCATGGGGATGAGCATCTCCCGGCCGTTGATGATGAAGTTCAGGGCCACGCCGAGCGGCAGCGCGTGGCGGCCGACCACGTTCTCGATCATTTTGTCCGCGGCCGCGACCGGGAGGCTTTCGTGTAACGTTGTCACTTCCTCGTGGGTTAACTCAGCCCATTCCGCCACCGCACGGATGCGAGCTTCCGGTGGCAACGTGTAAAATCCCGGCATTCGGGATGTGCGTTCCCTTCCTTGTGACATGGGTACATCCTCACCTCATTGTGGTCAATGCGCCGGGGTATAACATAGAAGGCGTGGGCTGTCAAAAACTACCAGGATGCGTTCCCAATGTCCTGACTCGTCTGGGGCGAGGAGGAAAAACGTGGGAGGAGCGCGTTACAGCATGGTCAGGTCAGATAGTCCCGTAACTTGTGGCTGCGTTGAGGGTGACGTAATTTGCGTAGGGCTTTGGCTTCGATTTGGCGGATACGTTCTCGGGTGACACCGAACATACGACCGACTTCCTCCAGTGTGTAACTGCGCCCATCCTTCAGGCCAAAGCGCAGTTCCAACACCTCCCGTTCTCGGTCCGTGAGGGATTTCAGCGCGTCGGCCATCTGTTGTTTGAGCAGCTCCCGACCTGCTTCATCGCCGGGGGTAGGCATGGACTCGTCTTCCACAAAGTCCATCAATGAGCTCTCCTCATCATCCCCGACCGGTGTTTCCAGGGACATAGGCTCTTGAGCGATGCGGAGAATGCGTTGAACTTTCTGAGCTGCCCGGCGTAACTTGCGTTCCAGCACCGGGTCATTAATGGGCTGTCCGGTGTTCCACGCCGCCTCAATCGCTTCTCGGTCTTCCGGGTCCAGGTACCCGATTTCCAGCGCGATCTCCTCGGGCATGGGCTCACGGCCTAATTCCTGCATGAGCTTGCGCTGAGCCCGAATGATCTGGTTAATGGTGTCCACCATGTGCACCGGGATACGGATAGTGCGTGCTTGGTCGGCGATGGCGCGACTGATCGCCTGGCGGATCCACCATGTAGCATAGGTGCTGAACTTGTAGCCCAGGCTTGGATCGAATTTTTCCACCGCCCTCAGGAGTCCCAGGTTGCCTTCCTGGATGAGGTCCAACAAGGCCATACCACGGCCGACATACCGTTTGGCGACGCTGACCACCAGCCGTAAGTTGGCTTGTGCCAGTTGGCGCTTGGCTTCTTCACCTTCCTGGATGATGCGTTCCAGCTCGGCACGACGTTGGGGGTCATCCACGCCGGCTTCCAGTTCGGCTTTGGCCTGCTTGGCCCGCTGAATCCGCTTGCCCAGTTCGATCTCTTCTTCGGGGGTGAGCAAGGGTACCTGGCCAATTTCGTAAAGGTACATGCGTACCGGATCTTCAGCAATACCTTCCTCTTCCCAGTCCTCGAGGATGCGCTCCACGGGCAGTGCGCGTTCCTGTTCTACCTCCGCGGCCAGTTGTTCATCGTGTTCGATGACGGGCACCTCTTCATCCGTGGCATCGGAGTCGACCAATAGGATTTGATCCTCGTTGGGGGTGACGACTACCAGCCCCTTATCAGGAAGTTCAGCTTCTTCCATCAGGGACACCACGGACTGGGCTTCTTGACCTTCCGTCTTCCCTTGTTGTGATCGCTGTTTGCGTCGCCGCGAACCCACGTGTTCCCCCTCGACGGTTAATATCCCGCCGTAATGGCCGGCAGCAAGCGCTCCAGATCTCGGATCGTGTGCAGGAGATTTCGCAACTGGACTCCGTAGGTGAGCAACAGGGGACGGTCACCCTGTTGCTCGGCTTCCTCCATCAAATACCGCATTTGGTAAGCAGCTTCTCGAGTCCGTTGTAAGCGTAATCGTAACAATGTGGCAACAATTTCCTGGAGCGCGACCGGTTCGGATATCTGTGGCAGAGTTGCTGCCTGCCTCATCAATTCCTGCACGTACGGCGCTACTTCTGACGGCAGCTCTGTCAGGATGTCTTCTACGGTGGATAGGTTACCACCGATCAGTAAAGTAAGCAACACTTGCAGGATAAGGCGATGGCGCACGTCATGGAGTTCTTCCAAACGTAGTTCGGGTTGTCCCAATCGCTGGAGATGTTCGCCGAGTCTTTTCAGCAAGTGTGGCCAACGGAGGAGATAGGCAACAAGGTACCTTTCCAGGTCGGTACGCTTCTGGGCCGGTCGCGCGGAAGTAGGGTGTTTGGGCATGGGACGGGGGGGGACCGACGTGTGCCAGATATCTTGGGCAAGGGCGCGCTCGTCTATCCGGAGCAGCCGGGCCAGCTGCTGAAGGTAATGGTCGCGGAGGGTCGCGTTATCCACCTCTCGCAAGAGGGGGGCAAAGAGCTGCACGGCTTCCTGTTTCCCCTGGGGGGTGTGAATGTCCACCGTGTTTGTGATGTGGTCCAGGTAGAAGTCCAGCACCGGTATTGCTCCTTGCACTAGGTGCCGCCAGGTCTCCGGGGCCTCGCGGAGCACGTCGTCTGGGTCCTTGCCGGTCGGCAGGCGCAGGATGCGCAGATCCACGCCCAGCGTAGTGGTGAAGCGTACCGCGCCGGTTGGGGTAATCATGGGCACCACTTCGTGGGCAAGGGCCTCACGGGCGACATCGATGCCCCGCAGGGCTGCCTGGATTCCGGCGGTGTCCGCGTCCAAGGCCAGGATAATGCGTCGCGCGTGCCGGGCGAGCAGCCGCAGGTGGGAGGTGGTCAAGGCCGTGCCCATGGAGGCCACAATGTGGCGGAAGCCGGCTTGGTGGGCGCTGAGCACATCTGTGTACCCTTCCACCACCACTACCTCGCCATGCTCGCGGATGGCCGGTACGGCCTGCGCGTAGCCATACAACGTGCGTTTCTTGTCGAAAATGGGCGTTTGGGGAGAGTTAAGGTATTTGGGTTCACCCTGATCCAGAACTCTACCCGCGAAGGCCACCACGCGCCCTTGAGGGTCATGAATGGGGAACATCACACGTCCTCGAAAGCGGTCATAGACTCGGCCATTCTCCTGCCGGATGACCAGTCCGCCCTGGACCATCTCTTCCTCGGTGTACCCAAGCCGGTGCAAGTAGGTGAGCAGGCCATCCCAGCGGTTGAGGGCGTAGCCGATTTGAAAGGCCTGAAGGGTCTCAGCGCGGAGACCGCGGCGGCGGAGATAATCTCGGGCTGCTTGTGCTTCCGGATGCCGTTGTAGGATGTCCTGATAATATGCCGCCGCTGCCGCGTGCATTTCCCGCAGGCGTTCGCGCAGTTGAGCTGCCGTGTCCTCTTCGGCTTCGGCGAGGGTGATACCTGCACGTTCGGCAAGTAGCCGTAAGGCGGTGGAGAAATCTACGCCCTCTCGCTTCATAATAAACGTGAAGATATCGCCACCGGTGTGGCACGCGCCAAAACAGTGCCATGTCTGGGTCTCAGGGAACACAATAAAGGAGGGGGTCTTTTCTTGGTGGAACGGGCAAAGCGCCTTGTAATTCTTACCACTGCGTTTGAGGGGAACGTAAGCGCCGATGACATCAACGATGTCCAGGCGTGCCTTTATCTCGTCGACAACGCTCATTGTCCCACTGTCCCTCGTTCTCCCGCAGGGATTATAGTCCCGGCCCGAGGGGTCTGTCAACCGGTAGCCGTTTCGTTCAACCGCGGGAGAACGCGTTACAGTTCTAGGTTCTGCTCGGGCTCCAGCACGCGCACCGGGATATCGACCAGTTTTGCCAGGCGTTCCGCGTCGCGACGGGAGCCCACGATGGCTCCATAGTGCATAGGGATGATCAGTTCTGGCTGGAGAAGCCTGGCCGCCTGGGCTGCTTCTGTCGCGTCCATGACATACTTGCCACTAACCGGCAGTAAGGCCACATCGCACCGGATGGTGCCCATCTCTGGAATAACATCGGTGTCTCCAGCGTGATAAATGCGCCTGCCAAAGAGTTCAAGCACGTATCCTACATGGCCTGCCGCGCGGGGGTGAAACCGTTTGTTAATGTTATATGCCGGCACCACTTCCAGGTGGAGGTTGCCCAGTTTTAACCGGTCGCCGGGCTGTACGGCCCGTTTGTCGGCCTCGATAGCGGCCAACTTGTCCAACGCGGCCTGCGGAGCCACGATAACGGTGTCCGGACCAAGGATCTTCTCCACGTCCTCCGGCGAACAGTGGTCGTAGTGTTCATGGGTTATCAACACGACATCGGCTAACGGCACATCCTCCGGCAGGTTCCACGGGTCGATGTACACCAGAGGAGGCCCGCTGACGCGAAAGGCATCATGTCCGTACCACACAAGCCAGATAGCAGGACGGTCGCGCATAGGCACCTCCTACGTGCACCTGGCTGCGGAATCCTTTGGGTAAGGTGGTGTTCATTGACGCAGGTGAGATACGATGGTGGTCTCGATAAAGGTGGCTATGTCTTCAACTTGGTCCGGGTGAAATTGGGGACATGGGACGTCCCACTCGCGGTCGGAAACCAGGGCGATTAACTCGTCCGGAGTGCATAGCAAGGTGGTACTGCGCGCCTGACGATGTACCTCTATCTTGGGTTTATCTGCCCAGCGGTAGCCCTCAATGAGCACAATGTCCACCGTGTTAAAGTAGTGGGTCAGGACCAGATCAAGCGGTAACTCGCGATCGGTTTGGAGGAACAATGCAGTTTGGATTTGGGATACGATGCTGACCGGACTGGCCCCCGCACGAGCATAGCGCCATGTGTCCTTCCCTTCCTGGTCGATCCATGTAGGACGGTGATGGTGTTTGACTACACCGACCTGATATCCCCGGGCGTGCAGGACGGGGATCAATTGTTCGATAAGCGTTGTTTTGCCACTGCCGGATTTGCCCACAAAGGCAACAGCGGGGGGAGTCGGTCGCTGGGCCAAGAGGCGAATAAACTCTTGCGCTACGTCCAGGACGTCTGTCATCGTCACAATGCCCACCAGCCGGTCCCCTTCCATCACGGGGACGCCGGTCAAGGCGTGACGACGCATGAGTTGAATAAGTTCTCCTATACTCGTGTCCGGCGTAACGACATGACGGGCCTCGATCATTACCGTGCGAAGGGGAATACTTTCCCACATGTTCGGAGTGGCGGGTGCGATGTCCGGAAGGGACACCATGCCTAAGCCCTGACGGATGTGGTTAGCGTGTACTATGCCAACGAGACGACTTTCCTCGAGGATGGGGATGTGATGAAACCCCCCGTCTAGCATGAGCCGCATGGCAGTGCTCACAGAATGGTTCGGACTCAACGTTTTCGGGTTAGGGGTCATAATGTCGCCTACACGTATCATGGCCAATCCCCGGTCAATGGTAGCGTTTTCGGGTACGAGATGCCAGAGTGCCAACGGTGAGCTACGGGCACCACATCCGTTGCATTATACCACATTTCTGACCTGTCCTGGAGGATATGCTCGCGCGTTGGGGGTGTTTAGGCATTTGACGTCGGCCCGTTTTACTGGATAATGAACGTTGGAGGGGTGAGGCAGGTAGGATCCTTTGCGAGCACGGCGATGGGCAAGAAAACGCGTGGACCGTCTCTGTTGGATTGGGCGGCGGAGGAACAGCTGAAGAAGGAAGCCCCTTTGGCCGCGCGGATGCGCCCGCGCACGTTGGACGAATTCGTCGGGCAAGAGCACATCATCGGACCTGGTCGCCTGTTACGGCGGGCGATTCAGGCAGACCAGCTTTCGTCGCTGATTTTCTACGGCCCCCCCGGCACTGGCAAAACGACCCTCGCTTATATTATTGCCAATACCACCAAAGCGCACTTCATTACCCTGAACGCGGTCTTGGCCGGCGTACAGGACATCCGGCGGGCGGTGGAAGAAGCCCAGGAACGCCGTCGTCTCTCGGGACAGCGTACTATCCTGTTCGTGGATGAGGTACACCGTTTTAACAAGGCCCAGCAAGATGCGCTACTCCCCTGGGTAGAGAACGGAACGGTCATCTTCATCGGGGCTACCACACATAATCCCTATTTTGAGGTGATCAAACCGTTGGTTTCCCGTTCGCGCATCTTTCAGCTTAAGCCCCTCACACCGGAGGATCTGCGCACCATTGCCCGGCGAGCGCTGACAGACCCGGAGCGCGGGTATGGTCGTTGGCGGGTGAGGATAGATCCCGATGCGTTAGACCACCTGGTCAATGTGGCGAATGGTGATGCCCGTGCTCTGTTGAACGCCCTGGAGCTGGCCGTTGAGACCACCCCTCCTGACGAGGAGGGGGTCATTCACATTGACATGACGGTGGCCGAGGAGAGCATTCAGCGACGGGCAGTCCTGTACGACAAGGAGGGAGATGCCCATTTTGATACGATCAGCGCGTTCATTAAGTCATTGCGCGGCTCGGATCCGGATGCGGCCCTATACTGGCTGGCCAAGATGATATATGCGGGGGAGGACCCCCATTACATTTTTCGGCGAATGCTAATCTTGGCCAGTGAGGATATAGGTCTGGCCGATCCTCAGGCTATTGCCGTGGTCTCCGCCTGCGCCGAGGCCTTCGACCGGGTGGGCTTGCCTGAAGGGCAGTTTCACCTGGCACAAGCAGCACTATACCTCGCTATCGCCCCCAAGTCCAACAGTGTAATGGCGTATTTTGACGCTTTGCGCACGGTGGAGAACGAGCGCGAAGGGGAAGTGCCGACCCATTTAAAGGATGCCAGTCGGGATCGGGAGGGGTTTGGACACGGTCAAGGGTACTTGTATCCCCACGCGTATCGAGAACACTGGGTCCCGCAGCAGTATTTGCCGGATCACTTACAGGGCCGCATCTTCTATCGACCATCGGACCAGGGATATGAGGCGCGGTTCCGTGAAGCTGTGGAACGCCGTCGTGAAGCGCAGCTGGCAGCTATGTGGGAGAGCGCGGGGGCCGCTGAAATCTTGACGTATACCCCAGAGGATCAGGTGACAGAACGCTGGCTACAGCGGGCCATGGGGCAAGTGAGTGAACATTTAGCCCGTCAACGGGACCGGCTCTTCACCCTGGTGCCGGTGGCCCGTCACGCCCTGGTGCTGGATTTGTGTGCCGGTACGGGGTTGTTAACGTGGGAAGCTGTGCGACGTACACCAGAGGGTGGGGTGTGGGCGGTGGTGACCGATGGGCGTGAAGCGGACGCGTTGCGAAGCGTGTATCCGGGCCTGGATCCCCTTCGACAACCGCGGATAGTTTTAAGCTCACGGTGGACGGAGGCGAACGATGTGGCAACAGGCATACCCTTCGGCTCGGGCCTGTTCGACGTCGTGCTCTTAAGGGAAGCGCTGACACGGTTGTCCGTACAGCAGACGCTTATCTCAGAGGCAAGACGGGTGTTGCGCCCCGGCGGATGGTTAGGGATCCTTCAAAGTGTGCCGCGGCGAGGGCAGCGCCTGAGCACACTGTTGCCTTCAGAAGCCTTGCCGGCAGAGGTGCGTCAACGGTTGGCCCAAGCGGAGGATGCTCTCTGGACCGATGCCTGTCTGCCTGGGCTAGCATGGGATGTGGAAGACTTACTGCGCGTGCTGAGGGAGTTGGGGTTTGTGGTGACAGCGTGGGACACGTTGACCGTAGAGACGGAGGTGCGAATACGCCAAGAGCACATCCGTCGGTGGCTAGACCTGAGCCGGGAGGAAAGTTACCTGGCCCGCATCGCGCCCTTTCTCTCGGCCGAAGAGCAAACTCAAGTCCGGACAGCGGTGGAACAGTTGGCAGGGCAGTGGGTACGGTGGCGGCGCGAGGTGATGGTCATCGGGTGTCGATGGGACACGAGCGGGGGTAGATGGGAGTCGAACCCACCGCGGCCGTCGCTGTGACGCCCGCCACCGGTTTTGAAGACCGGGGAGGCCACCGGGCCCCTTCTACCCCCATATGTTGGTGTCGCGCTTTATAGTACGCACGACCGTTGCCGAGGGCAAGTGTAGTGAACGGGCTAAGTAACACCCTTGGCAGAGGATACCGGAGAACCCGTGGGGGTTAGACCAACCGGCGGGCCAGGTGATCCATAACCGCTGCCAGTTGTTGTAAATTCCGACATTCGGCCACCAGGTCACATTCGCGCGCGTACAGGTGGATGATGCTATCCCCGGTGCCCCAGGACCACTGGTTTTCCGGGTTCAACCAGATGACCTGTCGTGCCCGAGCACGGATCTCCTGTAGAGCCTCCAAGCCGGGGTCGTAGAAGTTGTTCCGTCCATCCCCCAGGATGATGACGGTAGTCCGTCGGTTTACCGCGTCGCCGTAGCGCTCGAGGAATTGCCGGAAAGCCTCGCCGAAATTGCTATGGGCCCAGTAACGGATCCCTGCCTCGCTGGTGGCCATCTCGACAGCCGCTTCTAGGGAGTGGCGCTTGAAAAAGTCCGTGACCTCATCAATGTCCGAGATGAACACAAAGGACCGCACACGTCCGTGCTGCTGTTGCAGCGTGTAGACCAGGTGTAGCATGAAGCGGGAAAAGGTGCGCACCGAGGAGGAGACGTCGCATAGTACGGCAAGCCGTAAGCGGTTACGGCGGTGCTCTCGGAAGACCAGCTCCATAGGCACACCCGCGGTTTTATAACTGGCCCGCAATGTACGGCGTACGTCCAGGCGGCGAATGCCTCCCCGACGCATGCGTCGGGCTACATCATCGCGCAGTCGACGTGCCAGTTGGTCAACAATGTCCTGCATTGCTTGTATTTCCTCGGGGGTAAAGTGGGCGAACTCTTTCTGGTACAGTGTCTTCGCCCGGGGCGCGCGAGGCGGGTCCGGGTGCATACGTTGACGCGCCTCATGTACTTGGTCGGCTACCCAGCGGGGGAAGAGCTCTTCCAGCTCCCACAGGCGTTCACGTACCTGTTGTGCTAATTCCCACTCTCCGGCGTCTTGCAGCGCACGCGCCAACTCCATCAACCGTTCTACAATTCGTTGCCACTCCATGCGATCCAGCACGTACCGCACCACCTGCGCTTCCTGAAGCCAGTTCTCCAGCTGTTGCAGCTGTTCAGGGGTCAGGTGTTTAAGCATCTCCGCGGTGATAACCGTTACGTTGCCGGCCAGAAGGGCGTAGGTGATACGATCCAGGGGTTGAAGGTTTAACCGCTCCATGGCTTCCTGCAAGCGGCGCATAAACGCCTCGTTAGGAGGAAGCGTTTGCCATGAGGAGTCGGCAGGGAGAGCGGAGCTTTTCCCTTTAGGAGGACGGGCGTCGGGATTAAAATAACGGTCGAAGAGCTCATCGAAGAGGGGGATATCCCGTTCCCGTTTGATCAACGTCGTACGGAGGGCGGCTTTCAGCACGTCACGGTGGCGCACGCCCACCTGTTCGGCGGCCACGATGGCGTCCAGGGCTTCACTGCTGGAAACGCGCACTCCTGCTCGACGCAGCGCGTGTACAAACCCTATGATGACGTCGTCCACGGCCCGTCACTCCACTCGTGCAAACGGATGCGTGCCCGTTGCATCAACTCTGGCAAAGCTCGTAAAGTACGGGCTTGATCCCCTTCGTGCTTGAGAAAGACGCCTATCGTACGTTCCACGTCTTCCTCGCTTAAGTGATGCACGTTGAGCAGAGCCAGCGCGCGGGCCCAGTCGATGGTCTCACTCATCCCGGGGACTTTCTTCAAGGCCAGCGAGCGCACTTCCTGCACGAAGGCGACCACCTCGGTGGCCAAGGTAGCCGATGCCTCCGGCACCCTCACCCGCACCACGTCTACCTCTTCCTGGAATGAGGGGTAATCGATGAAGAGGTGCAAACACCGGCGCTTGAGCGCGTCGGACAGCTCTCGCGCTTGGTTGCTGGTAAGCACGACAAAGGGTTGGGTGCGCGCACGTACAGTGCCGATCTCCGGGATGCTCACCTGAAAGTCGCTCAACACCTCTAACAGAAAAGCTTCAAATTCCGGATCGGACTTATCCACCTCATCCACCAAGAGCACAGGCCGTTCTTCAGCCAACAGCGCGCGCAGGAGGGGACGGGGGAGAAGAAACCGGGTGGAGAAAAAGAGGTCTTCCTCCGTTGCAATACGCTCAAAAGCTTCCCGTAGCGTCTGCGTGTCGGCCAAGAGTTCCCCCACTCGGTCGCGCAGCACTTGGGTGTAAAGCATTTGCTTAGCGTATTGCCACTCGTAGAGGGCTTTGGCCTCATCCAGTCCCTCGTAACACTGCAGACGAATTAATTCGGTGGCCATGGCTGTGGCCACCGCTTTGGCCAGCTCCGTCTTGCCCACCCCTGCCGGGCCTTCCACCAACAACGGCTTTCCCATCCGGTCAGCCAGGTAGACCACGGTGGCCACGTTGTTATTGGCCAGGTAACACGCCTTACGTAAACGTTCCTGCACGTCGTGAACAGATTGAAAGAACATGCTTCCCCCCTGCGCGTTACCTTCTGCACCCGGGGACGCAGAATCGGGGACGATTCCCGGGGACCTCACTTAGCACCAACCCGTCTCACGCGTTCATCCTCTCCAGAGTCCTTTCCTGCTAAGTCGGTAACACTACCGACGTCTAACGTCTAACCTACCTCAGCATCCTGAGAAGCGTGATGGACACCGTCGTGCATCAGGGTCAAGTGGTGGTGGCAGTGGGTAGCAAGGGTGTTTATCGGTGCATGGAGTGGTTGTTAGCATAGGGCAAAGTGCGGGGGCTGTCAACTTTGCCGCCGGTCCGCTGCAATGGCGTCACCATAATGTGGTTTGTTATCGCCCACGCCCTGGTCGCGCTCTCCGGCGCACGTGCAGAAGAACCTTGACGAAATAGCCGCCCGCCGTCATAATGGCGGATGGGCCGGTGTAAGCACGATGGTTGTCCCGTGCCCTCTTGGAATGCGTAGCATCACGGATTACATGCCTCGTGGGGGAGGTGAGCCCATGCTGGACATCGCGCTCTTTCGGGACCAGCCTGAGCTCGTACGGGAGGCTCTGCGCAAACGGCATGATGACACCACCCTGGTCGACCGGGTGATCGCGCTGGACCGGGAGCGGCGTGAGGTGTTGGCGGAGGTGGAGGCCCTTCGCGCGGAGCGCAATCGCGTGTCCCGCGAAATTGGGCGCACGCGCGACCCAGAAGAGCGTCAGGCGCGTATTGAGGCGATGCGAACGCTGAAGAGCCGTTTGGATGCCCTGGAGGAAAAACTGCGCTCCGTGGAACAGGCTTTACGGGAGGTTATGCTGCGCATTCCGAACATTCCCCATGAAGTGGTTCCCGAAGGGGTGGATGAGCGGGATAACGTGGTGGTGCGCACGTGGGGAGAGCCCCATTCTTTCGACTTTGAACCTTTGCCCCATTGGGAACTTGGCCCAATGCTGGACATCATCGACTTCGAGCGGGCGGCCAAGATCGTGGGCAGTCGCTTTTACATCTTGAAGAAGGCCGGAGCCCGCCTCCAACGGGCTCTCATCACCTGGATGCTGGACGTACACACACGCGAACACGGGTACTCGGAGGTGTACCCGCCCGCTCTGGTGCGTTCCAGCGCGCTGTACGGTACCGGTAACCTGCCTAAGTTCGCCGACACCCTGTACCGGGACCACGAGGAAGACCTGTGGCTGATCCCCACGGCAGAGGTGCCGGTCACCAACCTATACCGGGATGAGATCTTACCCCCTGGCAGTTTGCCTATCTATCATACGGCGTACACACCCTGCTTCCGCCGAGAAAAGGTGGCTGCTGGTCGCGAAGTACGTGGCATTAAACGGGTGCACCAATTCGATAAGGTGGAACTGGTCAAGTTTGTGGCCCCTGAACAGGGATGGGACGAGCTCCAATCCCTGTTGCAGCATGCGGAAACTATCGTCCAGCGGCTGGGCCTGCCGTATCGGGTGGTCCTCCTCAGTACAGGTGACTTGGGTTTCAGCGCGGCCATCACCTATGACATTGAAGTGTGGGCCCCTGGCAGTCAGGAATGGTTGGAGGTCTCATCTTGCAGTTGGTTTACCGACTTCCAGGCGCGTCGTGCGAACATCCGTTATCGGCCGGAGAAGGGGGCGAAACCGCGTTTTGTGCACACTCTCAACGGGTCTGGCCTGGCCTTGCCCCGCACCATGATCGCCCTACTGGAGACGTATCAACAACCGGACGGATCCGTGATCATTCCCGAAGTCCTGCGGCCGTACATGGGGGGAATGGAAAAGATTGAGCCCCCGCGGTAAAATGGGAGCAGACTTTCAGGCTATCGGGAAGCGTACGGGAAGGTGGTCATGACGAAAACGGCCCCCCAGGCGGCCCAACCACGCAGCCCACTCTTTGCCGGTATCTCGGAGCCGGTATGGCAGGAGGTGCTTCACAGCGCTGTGTATCGGGGCTTCCCCGCGGGTGCCTTTCTTTTCCACCAAGGGGATCCGTCCACGGCCTTCTACCTGATCCAGCAGGGGCGTGTGAAGGTCACACAGGTCACCCCGGAAGGACATGAGGTCATTGTGGCCATCCTTGGCCCGGGAGACATTGTGGGGGGCATTGCGCTGATCGCGGACATTCCCTATCCCGCCTCGGCACAGGCCGTAGAGCCCTGTCGAATGTGGTGCTGGGACCGGGAGACGTTTTGGCGCCTGTTAGAACGTTACCCCGCGCTGGCGTTGAACGCGTTGCGTGTGCTGGCCCGTCGGTTTCAAGAGCTCCAGGACCGGTATCGAGAGCTGGCCACGGAGCGGGTAGAACGCCGGGTGGCCCGGGCACTGTTGCGTCTTGCTTCCCAAATGGGACGCCGGGAAGAGGAACGGGTGGTCATCGATTATCCATTAACACGACAGGACCTGGCGGAGCTTACCGGCACGACCCTGTACACCGTCAGCCGGATTTTGCGTCGATGGGAGGAGCAGGGCCTGGTGGAAGTGGGGCGGGAGCGGGTGCACATCCTCTCCCCTCATGGGCTGGTGCGCATAGCCGAGGAGTGATGGCTTTTGGCCGACAGTAAAGAAGAGAAGGGATAACCGCATAAGTTTCCTATAGTTCCTCAGCTGGCGATTCCTCTTCTCTGCGGGGAGTGCGGTAGCGGCTTTTGCGCTTTCGCTTTTTGGGCAACTTGTAACCTAGGCGGGCCAACTCAATCTCCTTTTTCCGCCATTTGGGTTTTACTTTTACCCAAAGGTCCAGGTAAACCCGCTTACCTAACAGGTGTTCAATCTCCTCCCGCGCTGCCTGACCGATCTTTTTTATCATTCGCCCCTTTTCTCCCAGCACGATCATTTTCTGGGTGGGCCGTTCTACCACGATCCAGGCGGAGATATACACAAGATCGTCACGGCGTTCCTTGAATTCGGTAATCACTACGGCCACCGCGTAGGGGACTTCCTGTTGGAGGAAGTGCAGAGTCTTTTCGCGGATGATCTCCGCCACAATGTCTCGTTCCTGTTGGTCGGTGATCATGTCCTCAGGGAAGTAACGGGGCCCCTCGGGAAGGTGTCGGATGAGCAGATCCAGGAGCACATCCAGGTTTTCGCCCGTCAGCGCGGAGATGTCCACCCAGGCGGTGGGTTCTAACAAGCGAAGATAAGCGGTGCGGTGTAACTGGGCCTGCACGCCGCTGGCCCGATCCTTCTTGTTCAAGGCCAGGATGACCGGCCGCCCCTTCCGCTCCCGTTCGATCAGGCGTGCAATGTGCTTCTCCTCCGGTCCTGGGGGCTCGCTAAGGTCCACCAACCACAGGATGACATCTGCGTCGGGGAGGGCGTTAGTCGCTTCGCTGACCATGAACTCGCCCAGCTTGTCCTTGGGGAAGTGGATACCAGGAGTATCCACGAAGATGATCTGGGCTTCAGGACGGGTAAGGATACCCCGAATGCGAGTGCGGGTTGTCTGGGGTTTGGGCGAAACGATGGCCACCTTCTGACCCAGATATGCGTTCATCAAGGTGGATTTGCCCACATTTGGGCGTCCTACCA